>CAYSCC010000286.1:0-3031 GCA_964429375.1 uncultured Chakrabartia sp. | reverse complement strand
CGACTGGCACGATCGAAATCCGGCCTGTGCTGTCAATCAAGACCTTGTCGGCAGGCGGCAGCGTAATGGGGCCTTGTTCCCCCATGACGGGCTGCCCTTCGCCATTGGTCAGCAAACCGGACTGCGAGAGTTGCAAGTCGCCACGGCGCGTATAGGCTTCCTCACCATTGTCCGCCTGCACGACGAGCAGAGCATCCCCCTGCATGGCAACATCGAGATCCCGGCCTGTCTCCGTAACCACACCTGCGCGCATGTCGGCCCCGATAACCTCTTCCGAGGCCACGGCCCGGCTTTCGAGGCCGTCGCCTCGAACCCAGAGTGCCTGCGCTTCGGCAACTTCGCCACGGAACCCCGGCGTTTGGGCATTGGCGAGATTGTTCGCCGTTGCCGCTTGCCGGGATTGCGCACTGCGCATTGCCGTAAGGCTGGTATAGATAAGCCGGTCCACCGATCACACCATCAGTTGATGTTCAGAACCGACTGCGTCATGGCCTTGTCGGTTTCGATGGCTTTCGCGTTGGCCTGGAAGTTGCGCTGTGCAGCAATGAGCGCCACGAGCTCTTCCGTTACGTCGACATTGGATCGTTCAAGAGCACCTGACCGGATCGACCCCAGTGGACCATTTGTGGCGGCATCAATGGTCGGCGGACCACTGTCGCCAGTGGACTGCCAATGACCGTCTCCAACAGGCCTCAAACCTTCCTGCGCGGTAAAGCTTGCCATGGCGACCTTGCCAAGCAGTTGGCTTGACCCATCAGCGTATGTGGCGGTCGTCAGGCCATCCAGAGCGATGGACACATTGACCAGGGCCGCAGTCGGATTGGCCGGGGCACTGGTGGGAAGCGTGAAGTCCAGCAGCGAACCCAGCGCCGTCGACGTCACATTGCCGGCCGCATCGACCGGCAGAAGCTGAAGCTTTGCACCCGTCGTGTCGCGCACGGACCGGTCGGGCATTACGTTGAATGAACCGTTGCGGGTATAGGTGACGGCCTGGCGGGGCGGATCGCCTTTGACCACGAAAAGCCCTTCGCCAGCAACAGCAAGGTCCAATGTGCGGTCGGTGGCTTCCAGCGTGCCCTGCGTGAATTGCTGGATCACGCCATTCAGACGCGTACCCTGCCCAGCGACCAGTTTCGTGTTCTGCGTCGGCGAGCTGGCGAACAAGTCACCGAACTGCGCGCGACTCTTCTTGAAACCATTCGAGTTCACGTTTGCGAGGTTGTTCGAAATGGCTGAAAGGTCGGATTGCGCACCTTTCAGGCCCGACAAGGAAGTATAAAATGCCATGGAAACGTCTCCTTATACGCCACTAGTTGAGCTAGCCGCCGCGCTCTGGGCCTGAATGGCCGTGAGCAGAGCGGTCTGCTGCTTGATCTGATCTGCAATGCCTTTCAGCGATGCGTTCATTTCCGAAATGCCAGCGACGCTCGAGAACTGGGCCATCTGGGCAACCATCGCTGTGTTATCGACAGGATTGAACGGGTCCTGCTCCTTGAGCTGTGTTGTCATCAGCTTCAGGAAGGCTGTTTCATCGAGCTTCTTGGCCCCGGTGCCTGCGGGGACCACCGGAATGTTTGAACCGTTTACGGGCGTTGTGCTGGTCATTGTCCTAACCTCAAGGTTTCGAGCATCAGGCCCTTCGCAGTCTGAAGGACCTGGACATTGCTCTGGTACTGTCGCGATGTTTCGAGCATTTCGACCATTTCGGCCGCGCTATCGACAGCCGCTTCCCAGACATCCCCATTCTTGTCGGCAAGCGGATGTGAGGGATCATGGCGCTTCGTTGGTGCTGCGGGCGATGAGACAATCTTGTCGATCGCCACTGTTGCCGTGGCATCATCACCCATGATCGTCCTGAACACGGGCTTGAGGGACCTGAAGGCGCCGGCCTCGGTGCCGGATATGGTGCCCGCGTTCGCAAGATTCGATGCGGTCGTGTTCAGCCGAACGAGCTGGGCCGCCATCGCGCGCCCGCTGATATCAAAAAGGGAAAGCGCCTGGTTCGCCATGTCACTCGCCCTTCAGCGCGCGCATCATCGTTCCCACCCGTCCTTGAAGAAAGGAAAGGCTGGAACGGTACGCAATCGCGTTTTCGGCAAAGGCGGTCTGTTCGATGGACATTTCCACCGTGTTTCCATCAAGCGACGGCTGGAGCGGAACACGATAGGCAATTGCGGACTCAATGGATTCGCCATCGCTGGCTTGTCGCAAGGCCTGCGCAAAGTCGATGTCCCTGGCCTTGTAGTTTGGCGTCGCTGCATTGGCGATGTTCGACGCGAGCATCGACATTCTTTGCGACCGAAGCTGCAAGGCTGTCGCGTGAATACCAAAAAGTGACTCTCCAACTGACATTTCTGCCTCCAAAATTTTGGCCAGATGGCTTCACAACGGAAGGTCCGGACTGGCCCGCAAAAATCAAAGCAATCATCGTGCCAACTTTGCCGGCGTGGCTGAAAAGCTGACTTGAGGCTGTCCCGACTGCATCTCTTCCAGACAGTTGCATCGTGCATGTCGAAAATTTGACGCTGCGCGCTTCGAAGGCTGCAAGACCGTCACATTTGCAGAACTGGCATGGCCCTTGCTCTTCAGGCGCAAAGACTTGAAATTCGGAGAACAGACATGGTTCGAACTTTCCTTGCCGCGCTGGTCCTCAATGCGCTTCCCACGCCGGCACTGGCAGACACGCTGGAAGATCTCGATCGGCTGGACAGCCGAATCGAAACCTTGACAGGAGCATCGGCCGGGCTGCCCGGAGGCGCGATGACCCCGCTTGACCGACGGTTGAAGCTGTCCGCATGTCCCCAGCCCGCAACGATCGAATGGATGGGCAGTGATGCCCTTGCGGTGCGATGCCCGGCGCTTGGCTGGCGGCTGCGCGTCGGAATCGTGCCTGTCGCGACAGCACAGACAAAGGCCATGCTGAGCGTCCATCGGGGCGATACGGTCGAAGTCAGAGTTGCCGGAGATGCCTTTGATGTGACGGCCACCGCAATCGCACTTGATGATGGAGCCGAAGGGTCGAGCATTCGCC
>CAYSCC010000285.1:0-3036 GCA_964429375.1 uncultured Chakrabartia sp. | reverse complement strand
AGGTCCGGGAGGGGATCCCCCCCGCGCTCGACGCCCTGTGCGCCCGCTGCCTGGGCAATACGCGCCGCCAGCCGATCATTGTCGCCAAAACGGATTTCAGCGGTGGCAACCGAATCATTTTCATTGATGACCGGCACAACCCCAAGGCCGATGAGGCGATGAAGTGTGGCCGACGCGTTGAGATACCGCCGCCTGTCCTCCAGATCATCCAGCGTCACAAGCATCTGTGCAGCGGTCACACCGTGTGCAGCAAGCAGTTCGGCCCAGCATTGCGACAGCGCAATCTGGCCGGTCGCTGCGGCTGCCTGGGCATCCTCCAGGCTGGCACGCCCGCCCTTGGGAAGTTTGAGCCGCCTTGCACCCAGAGCAATTGCGCCAGACGACACAATCGCGACCTGTTGGCCGGACCCGATGCGCGATGCGATATCGGCAACCAGCGTTTCGAGCCAGGCCCGGCGAACATTGCCGTCCGCATCTACAAGGAGCGCGGATCCGATCTTGACCACCAGCCTTGGCGTCACCGCCGGATCTAAAGCGGAGACCATGGCTTTACCTCCGCAGGCTGTTCTTCGGGCGCCTGCGCTTTCAGTCCAATGGCATCTGCAAGCCGATCAAGCACGTGCGGCAGCCCTTCTCCGCTCGCGCCGGAAAGCGGATAAACCTCCGCCTTTGATGCGCGCTTCAGCTTTGTCACCAGCTTTTTCACGTCCGCCGGGTCCAAGGCATCAATCTTGTTCAGGCCAATGACTTCCACCTTGTCCTCAAGGCCCGCACCATATGCTTTCAGTTCCGCGCGCACGATCTTCCATGCTTTGACGGGGTCAGCACCCGTTGCATCGACAAGGTGAAGCAGGACCTTGCAGCGCTCGATATGGCCAAGAAAGCGGTCTCCGATCCCAGCCCCTTCCGCTGCCCCCTCGATCAGCCCCGGAATGTCGGCAATGACGAATTCCCCGCCCCTGTGGCTGACCACGCCAAGCTGAGGCCGGGTCGTTGTAAACGGATAGTCGCCAACCTTTGCCTTGGCATTGGTCACAGCATTGATGAATGTCGACTTGCCCGCATTGGGCAGTCCCACCAGCCCGGCGTCGGCAAGAAGTTTCAGCCTGAGCCAGACATACATCTCTTCCCCCGGCCATCCGGTTCCATGCTGCCGCGGTGCCCGGTTGGTTGATGTCTTGTAGGACATGTTGCCGCGGCCGCCGTCTCCGCCGCGCAGAAATACCCTGCGTTCTCCAGCCCGGGTAAAATCTGCCAGGACATGGTCCTTGTCTTCAGATAGAACCTGCGTACCCACCGGCACCTTGATCACGAGGTCCTTTCCGCCGGCCCCCGTCCTGTTGCGTCCGGCGCCGCCGCTCCCGCGCTGGGCCCGAAAATGCTGAGTGTATCGAAAATCGATCAGCGTGTTGAGCCCGGCTACGGCCTCGAAAACAATGTCGCCTCCCTTGCCGCCATTGCCGCCATCGGGTCCGCCAAACTCAACGAACTTTTCACGACGAAAGCTGACAGCGCCAGGTCCACCGGCGCCGGAGCGGACATAAATCTTGGCCTGGTCAAGGAAGTGCATGGCGGCCCCCTTAACGGGATTTGGGGGATTGTGAAACTGTTACCCCGCCGTGGGTTCGGACAGGCGCCTTTGCATTCCCGGCGAAGCCAGGAGGATCTTGTGCGCCAGGTCGCGTGCCGACCCCCGAGGCAACCCGAGCGCAAGGGCCATCGGCGCTCCAAGCAATGCATCGCCCATGGCAAGCAGGACAAGTGTCAGCGTTTCTTCACGCATCAGCCCGTCCTCATCCCCTTCGCTGAGCCTGTCCATCAGATTGTGTATGGCATCAAGGATCGGATTGAGCGCGTCCTGGTTGCCGGACATGATCATCCAGGTACACAGCCCGCCGACGCCCTGCTGATCAAACGCATCAAAGGTCATATCCACAACCCGGCGCGGCTCAGCTTCACCCTGGCGCGCCTTCATCACGACACCCGCAATGGTCTCGCAGACTTGCGCCGCGATACTGCCGGCGAGGGCCCCCTGCAGCTCCGCTGCTGAACCGAAATGGTGGAGAAGATTGGCGTGCGTCCGCCCGATCCGGGCCGCAACGGCCTTGAGCGTCACGGCCTGTGGGCCGGACTCGATCAGCAAATCACGAGCAGCCTCAAGCGCGACAGCCCTGCTTTCCTCGGGCGTCAGTCGTTTACGAGTTATTGACATTTATGTAAGTAAACCCTACTGACAATGGTGTAAGGAGATTCGTGCATGACTTCTGTCGCCCTCAAAACGCCTGCTGACCTGACCATCACCCCACGCGATCGCCGTTTCGGCCGCAACGCGAAGCAGGATCGCTGGTGGCTTGGCGGCGATCCGATTGCAACGGCTTTCTACAACGCGCTTTCGATTACCTTCCCCCGTGGCGAAGCGTTTTTCATCGAGTCGGTCAAGGCTTTCCGTGATGGCGCCCCCGAAAAGCTCGAGAAGGAGATCCGTGCGTTCATCCAGCAGGAAATCATGCACACCCGTGAGCATGTGGCTTTCAACAAGCGCGTGGCAGACGCCGGATATGACATTTCGGGACTGGAGAAGAAAGTCATCGAGTCGCTTGAAATGACAAGGAACCGGCCGCAGATCCTCAACCTCGCAGTGACGATGGCGCTGGAGCATTACACAGCGATCATGGCGACACAAATGATTACCGACAGGAAGCTGTGGCAGGGCGCGGACGCCGATCAGATCGAACTCTGGAAATGGCATGCGATGGAAGAGATCGAGCACAAGGGCGTTGCGTATGACACCTGGCTCCATGCCACGAAGGACTGGAGCCGCTGGAAGCGCTGGAAGGTCAAGAGCATCATGATGGTGCTCGTGTCCAAGAATTTCTGGGTCCACCGGTACAAGGGAGTCATCGAACTCCTGAAGCAGGACGGAATTACGGGGGCGAAGGCACATCTTGGCCTGCTCTGGTTCCTCTTTGGCGGACCCGGCGCGATTCGAAAGCTGATCCTTCCCTGGGCGACGTTTTTCTTACCCGGCTTTCATCC
>CAYSCC010000284.1:0-3050 GCA_964429375.1 uncultured Chakrabartia sp. | reverse complement strand
GTTGCCTGCTCGAAGACATCCTTGCTGAGACCGCTTTGACGGACGATGCGTTCCAGTTCTGCAATCATCAGGGCCTGCCGCTTGCCATCAAACCGCCGCCAGCGGCCCAGGGGCGGCAGCAGTTTCGCTGCAGTCTGCGGATTGATTGGATCGAGCTCCAGGATGATATCCGCAAGGAAGCGATAGCCTGAACCATCAGCCAGATTGAACTGCTGCTGGTTAACCGAAAACGCCCCCGCCAAAGCCCTTACCCGGTTGGGGTTGTGCAGTGTAAAATCCGGATGGACGCGCAATTCATGAACTGCCTGGATCGTATCCATGCGAGTCGACAAAGCCTGCGTCGTAAACCATTTGTCGATCACGAGAGGATTGTCGCGGTAACGATGATAGAAAATGTCCAGCGCCGCAACGCGTTCGTCGGCATCCGAATTGGCAAGCGTTCCGAGCGCGGCCAGCCTGTCCGTCATATTGTCCGCCGCCTCGAACTGGTGGAACGCCAGCCCGGCAAAATCTGCCGCATCGGATGCCGCCAGATATCCCAAACTGATATTGCGCAACCGCCGGCTTCCCTTCGCCTGCGGACTATATTCGAAGGGCTCTGCCGCATGGGCCGAATATGCTGCCCGCCACAAGTCCTCAAGTTCGTTCCCCAGAGCATGGCGCAGGGAATCGCGTTCAGTCTTGATTGCATCAGGGTCAACAACCAGCATCTGGTCACCGACAAACGCTTCGCTTGGCAGCAAGACAGCTTCAGCAATGAATGCAGCGTCGAGCGCATTGTTCGTCATTGTCTTGCGCACCGCGTCCACGACGGCCGCATGATCAACCTTGTGATTGCTCAATGTACCGACAAGCGTGTCAAGCATCAGCTGCTGCATCGCTTCATATCGTCCGAACGGGTCGTCATCGTTGGCGGACAGGAATGCGAGGTCAGTTGCACTCCTGTCGCCTTCAACAATGATGGGCGCCGAAAAGCCCCGATTGATGGAAATCACGGGCCGTTTGGCTAACCCGGGAAAGCGGATTTCCGTCGTCTGTTCGGTCAGAATCTCCAGACGCTCGACTTCGCAATCGCCCGTTTCAGGATCAAAAAGCGCAAACCTGAAGGGGATGGTCATGGGCAACTTGTTCATCTGCCCGGGTGTATCGGGAACAGCCTGTTCCAGCCTTAAAACAGCCTCACACCCGGCCGGATCATGCGATAGTGCAAACTTCACATGCGGTGTCCCCGCCTGCGAATACCAGAGCCGGAATTGGCTCAGATCGATGCCGCTGGCATCCTCCATGGCCAGCACGAAATCTTCGCACGTGACAGCCTGTCCATCATGCCGTTCGAAGTACAGGTCGCTGCCAGCACGAAACTTTTCCGGCCCGAGCAGTGTGTGCAGCATCCGGATCACTTCGGCCCCTTTGTTGTAGACAGTAGCCGTATAGAAATTGCTGATTTCAATATAGGATTCCGGTCGTACCGGGTGTGCTAGCGGGCCGGCATCCTCCTGAAACTGCGACGCGCGCAACATGCGGACATCCTCTATGCGCCTGACCGCCGCAGAACCCTGATCGGCCGAAAAACATTGGTCACGAAAAACCGTGAAGCCTTCCTTGAGTGACAGCTGGAACCAGTCGCGACACGTGACCCGGTCGCCCGACCAGTTGTGAAAGTATTCGTGGGCCACCACACCCAATATGCCATCATAGTCCAGATCGGTCGCAGTGTCGGGGTCCGCAAGAATGTACCGCGAGTTGAAGATGTTGAGCCCCTTGTTTTCCATGGCCCCAAAGTTGAAGTCATCCACGGCCACAATATTGAATATGCCAAGGTCATATTCCCGCCCATAGACCTCCTCATCCCATTGCATGCTGGCCTTGAGTGCAGCCATTGCGTGCGCGGTCTTTGGAAGGTCACGCTCGGTCACCCAGATTCCAAGGTCGACCTTTCGGCCAGACATCGTCACGAAAGAATCCCGGTTTGCGTGAAGATCACCCGCGACAAGGGCAAAAAGATATGCAGGCTTGGGAAAGGGATCATGCCATTCGGCCCAATGGCTGCCGCTATCCAGCTCGCCCTTGCCAACCAGGTCTCCATTGCTGAGCAAGACTGGATATGCGGAACGGTCCGCTTCCATCCGAACATGATAACGGCTCAGAACGTCAGGCCTGTCCGGAAAGAACGTTATGCGCCTGAAGCCCTCGGCCTCGCATTGCGTGCAAAGCAGCCCGCTTGACGCATAGAGCCCCATCAACTTCGTATTGGCCGCCGGGTTAAGCTCGACTTCTGTTTCGACCCAGTGTGAATCACCCTCCAGCGCGATGACCAGCGCCCCATCGTCCATCTTCCAGTCCACGCGTGCCTTGCCATCTGTGCGCACGGCAACAGGCTCCAGCTCATCGCCATCCAGCCGCAATGGTCGGTCATGGTCGCCGTTGCGCACGACCTGAAACCGTGAATGGACACGTGTTCGTTCGGCAGACAGTTTGAAATCAAGTGCCACCGATGGCACAAGCCAATCTGGTGGACGATAATCTTCCCTGCGAATGACTGGCGGGGCGGCTGGTGAAGTCTGGGCATCAAGCATGCGTCGAACCTAGGCGTCCAGAAAGGGTTGATCAATCCATCGACAGGTGTATTAGTTGAATATTACACTGGAGGAACAATGAGACAAACGACCCGCACCGCGCTTGCTGCTCTGGCATGCTGCGCCTTCATCCCCGCAGCCGCCTCGGCCGCCTCGGCCGCCGGTTTTGACGCAGAAGCCGCAACACAAGCCTATCTCGCGACACTCAAAGGGACGGCGCGGGCAAAGTCTGATGCCTATTTCGAAGGGGGATACTGGCTATTGCTCTGGGGAACCCTGGCTTCCGTTCTCGTCGATTTAATTCTTTTGCGGATGGGATTGTCCGCCCGATTTCGGGATTGGGCAGAGCGACGGACCAAGCGACGCTTTGTCCAGTCAATGCTCTATGCCGTCCCGTACATCATTGCTGGAGCCATCCTCCTGATCCCCTGGACGATTTACACGGAGTTTGTTCGCGAAAAACAATATGGACTG
>CAYSCC010000283.1:0-3052 GCA_964429375.1 uncultured Chakrabartia sp. | reverse complement strand
TCAACTATGCCAAGACCATGGCTGGGGATACGCTCATCGTTGCGACCGAGCCGCACATCATCCACCAGATGGAACTGGCAATGCCTGACAAGACCTTCATTGGCGCGCCTGGGGCGGACGGCAACTGCAATTGCAACATCTGCCCCTATATGGCGCTCAACACGATGGAAAAGCTCTATCTGGCGCTGCGTGACCTTGAGCCGCGCATCGAAATTGAGGAAGGCCTGAGGCTCGCCGCGAAGAAATCCCTTGACCGTATGCTCGAGATGGCAAGCGGGACGGTGGGGCAAGGCGATCTGGGAACGCGTTGACGCCAATGGCATTCGAGCTTCCCGGTTTTGACCTTGACGCTTTCGTGCGCGGGACTCTTGCGGAGGACCTTGGCCCGTCAGGCCGGGACGTAACGTCTGAGTCTGTCATTCCTGCCGATGCACGCTTCAGGGGAACGATGGACAGCCGGGACCCGATTGTGGTTGCCGGCCTGCCGATTGCGAAGGCATTTTTCCACTTCCTTGATCCGCAAATGGACATATCGGTGCTGGTCGAGGAAGGTTCCAGGGTCGATCAGGGCGCCGATCTCATGCGCCTCTCGGGCCACGCACGGGCCATGCTGACGGCTGAACGCTCCGCGCTCAATACAGTCCAGCATCTTTCCGGGATTGCGACCATGACACGCCGGTATGTCGATGCGATCGAAGGCACCGGCTGCACGCTGCTCGACACCCGCAAAACCATTCCCGGTCTGCGGGTTCTGGAAAAATATGCCACGCGCATGGGAGGTGCCACCAATCACAGGATGGGCCTTTGGGACGCGGCCATGATCAAGGACAATCATGTCGCTGTGGCCGGAGGCGCGGCCGAAGCCGTGCGACGGGCAAGACAGGCGGGGGTTCGGGACATCATCCTGGAGGTGGATCGCCTGGATCAGATCGATCCCGGTCTTGCGGCCGGTGCCACGCACCTCCTCCTCGACAACATGGATGCCGAAACGCTGCGCAAGGCGGTCGAAATCGTCGGCGGACGCGTTCCGACCGAGGCATCGGGCGGGGTCACGCTTGAAACCATCCGGGCCAAGGCCGAGACAGGCGTGACCTTCATTTCGGTCGGACGGTTGACGCAATCTGCCCCAGCAGCCGATATCGGCCTCGACTTCATATTGGATTAGCGAAGGAGATCGGGACAATGCTACGGCTTTTCTCGCGAGCGCTGGCAACAGTTTCGGGCCTGCTGGCCCTCCCGGCCCTGGCCTTGGCGCAGAGCGAGTGCACGCCCCCGCAGTCTCTTCCAGTGGGCAGGGCCATTTTCCCTCCGCCTGGATCTACGGTCAGCACACCCTTGACCGGCTATATCCTCGCGCTGTCCTGGTCTCCGCAATTCTGCAAGGTCAATGGCGATGACAAGCGGCATGCTGCGCAATGTGCCAGCCCAAACAGGTTCGGCTTCGTAGTTCATGGTCTCTGGCCCGATGGCGAAGGCCGCGCTGACCCGCAATGGTGCAAGCGCGTTCCCGCTGTGCCCGCCAAGGTCTTGAAGCAGCATTTTTGCGCTATTCCGTCTGCATCTCTGATGCAACACGAATGGGCCAAGCACGGCAGTTGCATCGAAAGCGATCCAGACCGCTATTTCAGCGCAGCGATGCGCGTCTATTCTGCCCTAAACTTCCCCGACATGAACGCGCTCATCCGTTCTCAGGCCAATGTCGGCGCGCTGACAGCGGCGTTTGTGGCAGCCAATCCGGGCCTTGCGCCCGATATGTTGAGAGTCAACCAGACTCCGCTTGGTTGGCTGGAGCAGGTTCAGATCTGCCTCGATCGGGGATATCGCCCAAAATCATGCCCATCCGACATCGGCGGCGCGTCCGACGATTCGCGCTTGCGCGTCTGGCCAATGCGCCAGGCTAGCGATCGACAGTCACCGTTCCCGGATGGTGCCGATCCAGGTACTTCTTGATAATGCGCAGGTTGCGCGTGTTCGAGCGGAAGAAGAAGTCGGGAACGGCTCCGATGAGTGGAATGGCGCCAAGCAAGGCATCGAACCCGATATTGCCTGCCATTCTGATCAACGCTGATTTGGGCATACCCAGGTTGCGCGCTTCCCAGGCAAGGTAGCTGCCCATCAGCGCCGCAACCACGCTCCCTCCAACCGGAATCAGGTCCAGCAGGACGTCCAGCCCTATTCGTTGTCGTGTCCCGGGGATTTCGATCACGCCTTCCAGAAGCCGTTCCATGGCTTCAATCCTGCGGCGCACAGCCAAGGGGTCCGTACCCGCAATGGCGCCGGCCCGGCTTGTCATCCGGTCAATCCCGTCCGGTCGGATCGGCATGGACATCACTCCTTTGCCTGCAAATATAGGTTGGCAATGCCGCTTTGCCAGTGATCACCGTTGCGGAGGTCGCAAATGCTGCAACGGATGAATCGCAAACGCACTTGCCCGCCAACCTGTCAGCTGCGGCCCGACCAGCGACCAGCGCAGCGGCAAGGCAATCGGAAGATAGGGCTGGTTGGAGGCGAACGCCGCATCTGCTTCCGCAATCGCAGTCGCCCTTTCTTCCTGCGTGGTTGCCGATCCGATCGCGTTGAGTGCAGCCTCTCCGGGAGCAGAACACGGCATCTTGCGAGCACAGGACACGCGCGCGAGATACCAGAGTGCACTCGATTGGGGGGCAACTTCATCAATCAGCCTCAGGTCAGCCGGGGCGTTCGTGGCAACCAGTCGAGCCTTGACGCCACTGCGCCGCCAGTCGTCAGCAAGCGCTGCAAACAGGAGGCGCGAGCTCGCGCCTTCTGGCATGGCAACACGGATGTCCGGCAGACCGGGATGCGCAGCCACATAACCGCGGGCGCGCACGACACGCTCCTTTAGCGAATCCTGAACCCAGGCCAGCGCTGCGGGTGGCGCTGCACTGTCCAGCTGCGCGGGCAAAAGGGAGAGGACCGGCTTCCATTTCGAAACGCCAAAAAGCTGGACGATCCTGTCACGATTGATGGACATCGCAAGCGCACGGCGAATGGTGACATCAGACAGGGCCTTGCTGTCAGAGGCCACGGCAAG
>CAYSCC010000282.1:0-3058 GCA_964429375.1 uncultured Chakrabartia sp. | reverse complement strand
ATCGGCAGGAAGTTCAAACCGGATCTGATCAAGCTTGTACCGCGTGCGCGATGCGAAAGCCATCGGGTGGCTGGCGATATATTTGTCAATTTCGGCTGCGGTTGGGACCGGTATCGTATCGGCCGATTTCTTGGCAAACATCCGGACAAGCAGGTCCTCTGTCATGCGTCGCTGCTGCGTGATGAACGATGGATCCTTATCCAGGCCCTGTTCCTTTGCGGATTGCGCCAGAAGTCTGCGATCGATGACTTGCTGAAGCAGCTGGCGCATGGCCAGTTTCTTGTCGGCATTGGGCGCCAGGTTGACTCCATTCAGTTCCGAATTGAGCTCATCCAGCGTAATTTCCTCTCCATTAACGACAGCAACGACCTGTCCTGTTGGCTTTTTCCCGCAGCCCGATGTCGCGAGCAATACAGCGGCAAGGCCCATATATGTTGCAGTTTTCAAACTCGATTTCACGGCAAATCTCCAGCTCTACCCCCTCGGGACAGATGGGCATCCTGCCCTCTGTTGCCCGGACCGGCATTCGTGTGGTAGCTGTTGATAGGCTACAATTTTTTGCATTTGCAATGGGGGATTGCGTTGGAAACCATCTTTGACTGGGTTTCGGTCGCCATATTTGCCGGGCTGATCGTTCTTTTCCTTCAGCGCTCTTCCGAAGCAGAGCCAAGAGATCATCTTTGGCAATATCTGACTGCGTCAGTTGGGTGTGCTCTGGGTAACTATCTCGGAAATGAGGGCTATGACGTCTGGGCTACGCTCACCCTCGTTTTCGTGCTTGTTTTTATCTGGATTGTGCTTCGTCCATACGAAGGATGGAAAAAGGACTGACCTACGCCGCAACCAGAAGTTTGCGGCCGTTTGATTGAAGAGCGTTGATCATCGACGAGGCAAATTCCCGCAGCACTGGTTCCGCGCTGCCGTAGTCGGGCAGAACTGTCGAGACCCTGACAAGAATGCCGTCCGGGATTACGCGGTTGAGGTTTGCCCGAACAACAGCTGCTCTTTGGCCTGACCAACTTGTTGGCGACTCGGCGCCGATCCGGGTCCAGTACATGACCTGTTCGGTGCGAGCGGGACTCTCTGCACTGAAGAATCGTGCAGGAATGTTGAGGCCTGGGCCAATTGCGAGCGATTTGGTTTGTGTTTCAGTCAGGCGATAGCCCCCGGCGGGGTAGCAGACTTCAGGACGGTGAAGCTGGAGCATCCCGTTCTGAGTGTTGCTGTAGGCAATCAGGAGCATCACCGGCGGCCGGTCTTCCGAGACATAGACCCTTGTGAGCACATCGCTGTAGAGACTCTTCACCAATGGGTCGTCCGGGGGAAGGACGAGGCCGCTTCTGGTTTCAAAATCCCACTGCCCGATCTTCACCGGGATCATCGCTTCAAGCTCGCCGGGCTTGAGCCTGCGCATCGTCTCACGAGGTTCGCGCGCGAATGCGATGGCAGCGGTACCCAGAAGCGCTGCCCCCATCAGCATGTTTCTGCGCGAAAGCTGGGCGCCTTCCAACGCTGCGGGCTTTGTCTCATCCGACATGGGCAGGCTCCCGTTTGACATAGCGGCGCCACACCGGCTCGGCGACAATATCAAGCGCAAATATCGTCAGCAGAGCCGTGACAAACATCGTCATGCCCGCAAAATTGTGCAGGAACCCCTGGGCCGCTGACTCGCCAGCGTGATAGGTCAGCAAGATCAGGATCAGGACGCGCACGAGGTTTGCAAAGATTGCGACTGGCACAATCGCAAGGATCAGCAATGCGGCATACTGCCAGTCCAGCTGATGCCTAACATAGACGTAGAAAAGTGAAATGGCTGACAGGGATATGAGGGAGTTGAGGCCCGAACATGCCGCCGCAACAAGCAGCTGATACTGGCCAATCTGGATTGTTACGCCCGCACCGGCAATCGGATACCCCAGGGCGTAGAGCAGTTCGATCGCGGCCTTGGAAATCCCTATTTTCAATGGCTGGGTGATGATGGCAACCACGGTGTCAGGGGGCGGGAATGCGAACAGCAAGTAAAAGAGCGGGAAGGCAAGCCGGCGTATGGCCCGTGCGCCCACGAAACTGTAAAGAACAGTGACCAGAAGCCCGTACATGAGAAAACCCTGGACTTCGATGATCTGGGTGACGCTCGACAGAAAATAAAGGCCCAGCAACGGCACAAAAAGCATCGCGACCTTGATCCCCGAAGGCGGTTCAATCACGGAATCAATCCGCCCCCATTGGCGAACCAGAAGCCATAGGCCTGTCGCGACGACGATCGGGCCGTGCGCACCTTGTTCGGTTCCCCAGCTGAGCTGCGCCACAAGCAGCATCGTCGGTATGAGAACTGCCGCCAAACCAAGGCTCAGCACCCAGTTGGTCTTGATGAAATTGAAGGCAGCGGACTTTCCGGCAATCTGCACTAGCAGGTCCTCATTGGCATCCGGGCCCAAACCATTGCAGCCACAAAATCTCTCCCACCAACGGCGAATGCAACCTTCTCGAGGTGGCGACCTGACCTTGGACCAAAAAGTTTAACGAACTGGTGCCGCTAATGCAATGAATCGAACTATTCTTTGCATTACATGGCGAACAGTCAATGATGACTCGGCTCGTTCGAGGTCCATTGTTCCTGCAACGTCCGTGTTGTGGCGCTGTTCATCCAATCCTGGTCGGATCGCACACGCAACGTTTGTCGACATAATCAGGCAGGCGGTCGATCAATGGTTCGCTTGGGTCCGCCGTGAAGCCATTGAAGCCGCCGAATCCTCCAGATACAGGGCGGTCAAGACAAGGAGACGATGGGATGAGGCGGGGTCAGTTGGTTCGTGGTGTGTTTTTTGCCGGGTGCGCATTGCTGCCGCTCCTTGCCACACCATCACGCGCAGCGCAGGAAGACGACAAGAACAAGTGGGACGTATCCGCTCCGCCCGGGCTCAAGACCCGTCAGGTCGGCATCGACGTGACGGAAGGGTCATGGATGAACCTGGATGTCAGCCCTGACGGGAAGCTGGTCGCCTTCGATCTGCTGGGGGATATTTACACCTTGCCGATAACGGGGGGCACGCCGACA
>CAYSCC010000281.1:0-3072 GCA_964429375.1 uncultured Chakrabartia sp. | reverse complement strand
GAGCAGAAGCCTTCCAAGCTTACGACGAGGGTTCGATTCCCTTCACCCGCTCCAGACCTTTCATCCAAAACTGATAATTTGCGGCTAGGACGTGTGGCATGATCGAACACGACCTGCCTCAATCCGACCCTCGCCCACCGTCGGCCGTCAGTACAGGCGTTGGCCTGGCCGGTTTGGCAGGTCTTGCGACTTGGATGGTTGTGGCAATTTTCTTTCAATTTGAAGGTCCCGGCGCGGCCCTGATCAATGTTGCATCGTGCTGCATTCCCATGATCCTCTGGTCCTTGCTGGTTGACAAGGTGCATCGCAGCCCATCGACCGGGATCGACTGGGCGGCGCGCCCACAGGCCACGTTGGACCTGGCCGGCATTTCACGGACAAAGCTGTTCGGGCTTTGGGCAACATGGGCTCTGATTGCTGCTCTCTATTGCGTCGTCCGATACTATTGGCACGGGGACTATTTGTTCGCGATGCACGTGTTCGCGGCTGCCGCTCTCCCGCTTCTTGGTTTGTCGATACCCTATGTCTTCTGGCTGGACCGCAAGCTGAAGGATCCCCGGGATGGAGCCTGGCACCTGGGCGCATTGTTGCTGGGGGAGCCGGGTGTCGATCAGGAACAGGTCCATGCTCACCTGAGGGCCTGGGCCGTCAAGGCCTTCTTTCTGGCCTTTATGGTGTCCATCGTGCCGGGCAGCTATCGCGGTGTTGTGTCTGCCGACCTTGGCCGTTTGCTCGCGGATCCTGTTGCGCTTGCGCAATGGCTGATCTCGTTGATGTTTGTCATCGACATTGCCTTTGCAACATTGGGCTATGTCCTGACGTTGAGACCCCTTGATGCCCATATCCGGTCTGCGACACCCTATGCATCCGGTTGGGTCGCCGCGCTGATCTGTTACCCGCCCTTCATCCTCATGAATTCCGGAGGGCCACTGGATTATCGGCAGGGAACACAAGACTGGGTGTTCTGGCTGAGTGCGTATCCTGTGCTGCAGGCCGCCACCGGTGCCGTCCTTGTCGCGCTCACCGGCATCTATGCCTGGGCGACGGTCGCATTCGGGCTTCGCTTTTCAAATCTTACGCATCGCGGGATCCTCACACATGGGCCCTATGCGTTGACCAAGCACCCAGCCTATCTGTCGAAAACCCTGTTCTGGTGGATTGCCGGGCTGCCGTTTCTCGTCACGACGGGCAATCCAGTCGATTCGATCCGCAACACCGCTTTGCTTGCCGGGGTCACAGCTGTTTACTACTGGCGCGCGAGGACCGAGGAATTGCATCTTTCCGCCGATCCAGCCTATCGCGCCTATGCCGAGTGGATGTCCCGGAATGGCATGATTACGCGTTATCTGACGCTCGCCAACTGGCATCGCCGGAAAGATGTCAAGGCGCCATCCCGAGCAGCGCGGGACTAGCTCAGCCGGCCTTGTCAAAGGCTACGGAGATTTTCAAGGCGACGTCGTCTCCAACCAGCGGAATGCCAGTGCTCATGCCCCAATCGCTGCGTTTGATCGCGGTGGTTGCGGAAAAACCGATCGTTTCACGCTTGCTGAAGGGATTGGTGCCGGCTCCGGTGAATTTCGCGTCCAGCGTGATCGGCTTGGTAGTTCCCTTCAGGGTCAATGTCCCGGCGATTTTCGCACTGGTTCCGTCAACGGTCACAGAGGTCGAAACGAACCTGGCCGTGGAGAATCGCGTTACATCAAAAAAGTCGGCCGACTTCAAATGATCGGTCAGCTTGGCATTGGCAGTGAACAACTCTCCGACGGGAATGTCGATGCTGACAGTGCTCGCGTCGGGATGAGCAGGATCGAACTTCAGTGTTCCGGTCGGGCTGCCGAATACGCCAAAATAATCGTTGAAGCCGAAGTGGTTGATCGTCCAGCCGATCAGCGTGTGAGTGGATTCCACTGCATAGGTGCCAGCCGTCACGCGCGAAGCTTCAGCCTTGCCGGGCGCTTCCTTTGGCATTTGGGCCACCAGCGGAACGGCAGCAAGGAAGGGCAGCACAAACAAGATCTTTTTCACGATGACAATGCTCCTGACATGAAAAGGGGAGCTCCAGTTTCGGAGCCCCCCTCTTCCAAGTCAACACAGCAAAATCGGAACGGTGACGCTCAGTTCTTTGCCTTGTCCACGAGCTTGTTCTTGGCAATCCAGGGCATCATGGCCCGCAGTTCGCTCCCGACCTTTTCAATGGGGTGAGCAGCCGCTGCCTTGCGGCTGGCCTTGAGCTCGGGCTGCCCAGCCCGGTTGTCGAGCACGAAGTTCTTCACGAACCGCCCGGACTGGATGTCGGCGAGCACGCGTTTCATTTCGGCCTTTGTCTCGGCAGTAATAATCCGCGGGCCGGTTGTGATGTCGCCATATTCGGCGGTGTTCGAAATGGAGTAGCGCATGTTTGCAATGCCGCCTTCATACAACAGGTCGACAATGAGCTTGGTCTCATGCAGGCATTCGAAATAGGCCATTTCCGGGGCGTAGCCCGCTTCAACCAGCGTTTCGAAGCCTGCTTGAATCAGATGCGTAATGCCCCCGCAGAGTACGGCCTGTTCGCCGAACAGATCGGTTTCGCATTCCTCCCGGAAATTGGTTTCAATGATGCCAGACCGGCCGCCGCCGACGCCGCTTGCATAGGCGAGCGCCACATCCTGAGCATTGCCCGAAGCATCCTGGTGGACGGCGATCAGGCACGGAACACCGCCGCCTTTCTGGTATTCGCTGCGCACGGTGTGGCCGGGGCCCTTTGGCGCGATCATGATCACGTCAATATCCGCCGGCGGTTCGATCAGCCCGAAATGGACGTTGAGGCCATGGGCAAAGGCCAGCGCAGACCCTGGCTTCATGTTTCCCTTGATGTCATTCTCCCAGATCGCGGCCTGATGCTCGTCAGGAGCAAGGATCATCACGATATCGGCCCATTTGGCAGCATCGGAATTGGAAAGGACCTTGAACCCCGCGTCTTCGGCCTTCTTGGCGGTCGCGGAACCGGGGCGCAGCGCGATGGCGACCTCCTTGACTCCTGAGTCGCGCAGGTTCTGCGCATGGGCATGGCCCTGGCTGCCATAGCCGACG
>CAYSCC010000280.1:0-3084 GCA_964429375.1 uncultured Chakrabartia sp. | reverse complement strand
GGCCAGTCGATCGAGATCACCAGCAACGGCAAGACCAACTCTGTCGGCGGCTCTCTGACCTATGACCTCACCCTGGCACAGCATGCCATCGTGTCTCCGTTCGTATCGCTGGATTATAGCCGTGTTGATACCGCACGGGCCATTTTGTTGCCTGTCAGGGGGCTGGTGACGCAAAAGGAAAAGCAGACTGGCGTGACAGTCACGGCCGGCGCATCGGCGCAAAGGCTTTTCGGCACCGAGGATCGGCACAGCATCGGCCTCTATGCGGCCTTTGTCTCCAGCTCCGACACGACAGCCTATAGTCGGGGAACATCGCCAATTGCGGCCGCCAGGCTGCTTGGCGCCCTCGATCAGCCTGGACTGCGCGACAGCTGGGCAGAATATGGCGCAACAGCCAGCCTTGCCCTGTCCCGACCGGTCCGGATGGACCTGTCCGTCATCCGCACGATTGGTTTTGTGGGGGCTGAATCGACGTCCGGTTCGCTGGGGCTCAGCATCAGCTTCTGACGGGACGTCAGGCCCGGCGGCGGCTCGGCATCGAGAGTACCGACGGAAGCTGTGCAACCTCATCCACCAGGAACGTCATGAGTGCCTTCTCATAGAGATCCGTGACACTGTCTGCCGCGATGTGCTTCTTGAGCCAGGCGGCTTCGGCTGCCGTCAGCTCGGCGCGTGGGTTTACGGATGCGAGCCCGGAAAGAAGATCGTGCTCTTGGGGAAAGACCGACTTGAACGCGTCAACGATGGTGCCGCGCCCAAACATTTCCGCGGGCAGCATGCGACCGAAGAACCGTGCAATGCTGGGGGTGTTCGCGTCCATCGCTGCATTGAGCCGCAGAGCATCCTCCCGCGAAAGCGCGCGATAATCACTGTGCGCCAGCAGGTGATTGCCAACGCCTTGGACAAACAGCGTCATCCAGCCGGGCGCATTCTCTCCATGGAGTGTGGCATCCTTGATGCGGAACAGCATGTCCGCCTCCTGAATGCCGACAATCGCGGCATCTTCCCCACCACTGGCAAAGATGAGGCGCCGAAGCAGCTGCACTTCGGCGTCGTCGACACAATTCGGGCGGACCTCGCCAGGAGCTCGGGTCGGGCCAATGCCACTAATGATCGTCGCCTCGATCTGACGGAGCACATAAGGCTTCAAGGAAAGGGGCGCATTTTCCGCATGTTCGAGCAGTGCCACCAACAGCTCAAGCTCTCCGATGCTGGCGATAGTACCAGCGCGATCAATCCGCGACTTGAGCCAGTTTGCGCCATGCTCATCAAGAAAACCGGCTGGAGGAGTCTGATGCAAAAGCACGTCCCCGATGACTTCAATGAAAAGGTCGATCCAGGCTCTGGACGACGGCACACAACGATCGTTGATCAGAAACAAGGCATCAAGCGTATCGAAGCCGACGCTATCGCCAGCCCAGACGAGCGCCCTCAAAGCCAGCACGTCTGCATCGCTGACCGTGCCCGCAGTGATCAGCTGTGCCGCAAAATTGGAAACCTCGGTCTTCATCCAAATCGCCCCCTCGTGAGGCGAATGGCCCTATCACCAAGGCCTTAACAGCCGGTTTCAGCTAGAAATCGACGGCGATCCCTTTCAGTTCCCAGTCCCCATACCGCACCGGGTCGAGGCGATCGGGATCCGGTTCTGCGGCACGGGGCACGGCCTGCGGTTCAGGAACCGGGGGGCTTTTCGACAGATAGGCGGGAGCCTTGACGTGTGGAGGACGTTTGCCGGACATGGTGCGCCTATCCTCCATCCTCAACCCTTCGACAAGTGTCCAATTGGCCGCTAGGGCGGCTGCGATGACCCAGATTGCAGGCCTTGCCCCCCGTCGCGCCGCGCTGAACCTGCTCGATGCCGTGCTGCGCCGGGGATTGCCGCTGGAATCGGCCCTCGGCAATGCGACGCGCGGCCTGGCAAAGGCGGAAGACAAGGCCCTGGCGCGTGCCATTGCGAGCGAAACCCTGCGCCGGATTCCGGACCTTGATGCGCTGATCGACAGTGCCACGCGCCAGCTGTTGCCGCATGATTCCAAGGCCAGAATGGTCCTGCGGCTGGCCCTCGCCCAGGTCCTTGTCATGGGTACGCCGGAACACGCGGCGGTCGCGACAGCACTGCCGCTGGTCGATGGAGGGCCGCGCCGCCTTGTCCATGGGGTGCTGGGCACCCTGTTGCGGCGCAAGGTGGCCTTGCCGGCCCTCCCGACGCTTCCTGATCCTGTGCGACTGCGCTGGGATGACTCGCTCGTGGCAGCGGCCAGCGCCGCAATGGTTGCATCTCCTGTGATCGACCTGACCCTGCGCGATGCCCGCGAGACCGGCCGATGGGTTGAATTGCTGGAAGGTGAAAGCCTGATGCCCGGCCATGTCCGCATTGCCCGTGGACCGGCCATTGCCGACCTGCCTGGCTATGCCGATGGGGCCTGGTGGGTACAGAACATCGCGGCTTCGCTGCCGGCTCGACTTTTGGGACAAGGCAACGGGCGGGCGGTGCTGGACCTGTGTGCCGCACCGGGTGGCAAGACAATGCAACTGGCATCGGCCGGATGGTCAGTGACCGCGCTGGACCAGGATCGCGCACGCCTTGTCAGGCTTGAAGACAATCTTGCCCGAACCGGGCTGACGGCGCGGCTTGTAACGGCAGACCTGATGCGCTGGGAACCGCCCGAACCGGTACCGGCGATCCTGCTCGATGCCCCCTGTTCCGCTACCGGAATTTTCACAAGGCACCCGGATGTCCTTTACCGAGTGAGAGCGTCAGACATTGCGGAAATGGCCAAGCTGCAAGCCGAGATGATTGCGCGTGCCGCAACCTGGCTGCAACCGGGCGGGATACTGATCTACGCAACCTGTTCGCTCGAACGCGAGGAAGGAGAAAGCCAGGTGGAAGCAGCCGAACGCGCTGGCCTGCGCCTTTCCCCGGTTGCAGCCGAGGAACTGGGCGCGGGCATTTCTCCTGATCCGTCTGGCTATGTCCGGGTGTTGCCCGTTAACCATGCCGACGGTTTTTTTGTTGCCCGATTCATTCGCCCCTGAACGCGCCTTGCCGCAAGGTGATTCGCTGGCTAGAGCGGCCGGTTATGG
>CAYSCC010000279.1:0-3105 GCA_964429375.1 uncultured Chakrabartia sp. | reverse complement strand
ATTTGCGGAAATGAGCCGCTTTGGCCTGGCCAAGGGAGCGCGGGCCGTAACGCTTGCCGGTCTGTCCGGGCTCGGAGATCTTGTCCTGACCTGTTCGTCAACCGCATCGCGCAATTTTACCCTTGGCAAGGGATTGGGAGAAGGCAGGCGTGCGAGCGATCTTCTTGCCGGCAGCCAGACTGTGGCGGAAGGGGCATTCACGGCTCCTGTCCTTCAGGGGGCGGCCCGCGCACTGGGTGTCGACATGCCGGTTGTTGATGCGGTCTGCACCTTGCTTGAAGCGCATGTGCCGATCGGGCAGGTTGTGAACGCTCTGCTCGCCAGGCCCTTGCGCAGCGAAGCCTGACGCCAGCCTCGCACATCGTCTCGCGTCATGTTGCGCTTTGGCAACAGTGTGACGCTGACTTGTGGACAATGACGTTTTTTTGTTGTGCGCTGCAATATTTTTCGGCAGTTCCTGTTCGTCGCTGTCATCGCGGCCCCGCTGGTTGACCCATTTTTCGGGCCAGCCTGAACGAGAGGCCAACAACAGCAACGCAGGTGGGACGACGCAACCAACCCAAAGGGGATTATAATGCGCACGTCCTTCGGCCCGATGCTGGGCCTTGCTCTTACCTTGATCACCACCCCTGCCCTTGCGCAGGAGGAAACCCCGGCTGTCACCATTTCTGGCGGTGCCACGCTTGTAACGGACTATCGTTTCCGGGGCATTTCGCAAACCGACAAGGATTTTGCTGTCCAGGGCACATTTACTCTGACCCACAAGTCCGGCCTGTACGCGACGGTCTGGGGAAGCTCGATCGACGATTACATCGCTGCGGGCAGTGATCAGGAAATCGACCTGATCGCCGGCTTCAAGAAGACATTCGGCGGAACAACCGTCGATGTGGGGGTCCTGTACTACTACTATCCCGGATCATCGAAAATCATTCCGGGAACCAACAGTGACTTTGTCGAACCCTACATCGGGGTTTCCCACACCTTTGGCCCGGTTACCGGCAAGGTGAGCGCGGCCTATGCGCCCAAGGCCAAGGCCCTTTCGATCGGTGCGGGCAAGGAAGACAATCTCTACGTCGCCTTTGACCTGTCAGGTGGCATCCCGAACACGCCCGTGTCGCTTTCGGCGCATCTCGGGCATAGCTATGGGCCTAGCTACCTGACAATCGGCAAGGGGTACACCGACTGGAACGTTGGCGCGACCTATACATGGAAGAATCTCGTGTTTGGCGTATCCTATGTCGATACCAACAAGGCGCTGTTCAGCCCGAGCGGAAAGAATATCAGCAAGGGCGGCATCGTCGGCTCGGTGGGCGTGGCGTTTTAACGACCAAGCACGTCACTTTTTACCGGGAAACGCCGGGGCAGCGACGGCTGCTCCGGCATTTTCATGGCTATTGCGGTGTCGAAACCCGTGCGTTGGCACCGTCACCTTCCGGCGCGGCGATAATATCCCGCGTGACCGATCCCTTGTCGACCACATTGGTCTGCGGGTCGCCCGCATTGGCGCGAATGCCGACCTGTGAGCGGTTCGCCCCGGCCTGCGAAACAGCAGCACCCTCTACCGCACTGCGCGGAGCCTGGCCGCCGAACATGGCCTGAAGTGCCTGAGTCGAGGAATCGGCCTCTTGCGGACGAGGAGCGCCCGGCGCGGGCGGCACCAGCGCGAAATCAGGCGGCACGACCAGCGGCGCCGCGCGCGAAACGGCGAATTCATCGGGCCGGTTGCGGCCGAACACCCCACTGGACGACCCGCAGGCGGACAGCAGGCTCAACAGGACGCCCGCAACAATCAGTTTACGCATTCTCATTCTCCGCCTTTGGTTTCCGGTCCCGCGCCAGAAGGGCGTGGGCCAGCAGGATCAGGACACCTATCGTAATCGCGGCGTCGGCAACATTGAAGACCAAAAAGGGCCTGAAGTCGCCGAAATGCAGATCGGCATAGTCAACGACATGCCCGAACCGAACGCGATCCAGCAGGTTGCCGACTGCGCCGCCCAGCACAAGGCCAAGCGCAAGGACATCGATGCGGCTGGTTTCGCGCCAGAGCCAGATCGCGACGAACAGGCTGATCGCACCCGTCATGGTGACAAGGCCCCAGCGCATCGCATTGCTTTCAGCGGTCAGCATGCCGAGCGACACACCATAATTGTGAACCAGCGTGAGGTTGAAGATCGGGAGCAGTTCGATGGACTGACCCTCGACAACCAGTCCAATCGGCCCCGTGACAACATATTTGACGATCTGATCCAGAATGAAGATGGCTGCTGCAAGCACCAGGCCCTGAATGCGATCCTTCGCCACGGGTTCACCCATTGATCACCTCATCGCAACGACCGCACAGGGCCCCGTCTTCCTTGACCTCGGGCAGGTGCCTCCAGCACCGGCCGCACTTCTTGTGCGTGGTGCGAACTGCCTTTGTTTCGGCGCCTCGATGGACTGCCGATACGATCAGCACTTCAGCCAGATCCAGATCGCCGCAATCCCCGGTCAAGGTATATTCGACCTCCAGACTCGATCCGACCTCCTTGTTCCGGCGCATCGGTTCGATGATCTCATTGGCGAGCATGCGGGTGCCGCGGATATCCGTCCATTGTGCCGCCAGCGCCGGGTCGTGCGCATCCGGTATGTCCGGCCATTCGAGCAAATGGACTGACCCTTTGTCCGGATACCGCGTCTGCCAGACTTCCTCGGTCGTGAAGACCAGAACGGGTGCGGCATACCGAACCAGAGCATGGAACAGCGTGTCGAGCACCGTACGATAGGCCCGGCGCTTCAGCGTTTGTGTTCCGGTCGCCGGATTGACGTCGCAATACAACGAATCCTTGCGGATATCGAAATAGAAGGCAGACAGATCGTTGTTCGCGAAATCCGAAATCAGACGCACATATGTGTTGAAATCATAGTCCGCGACAGCCTGTTTCAGCTTTGCGTCCATGTCGGCGAGCAAATGCAGAACATAGCGTTCAAGTTCCGGCATCTCTGCAACGGACACGCGCTCCCCTTCACCAAAGCCTTCCAGGGCGCCGAGGAGATAGCGGAAGGTGTTCCTGAGCTTGCGATACTGGTCTGCCACCCCGGACAGGATTTCCTTCCCGATCCGGTGAT
>CAYSCC010000278.1:0-3120 GCA_964429375.1 uncultured Chakrabartia sp. | reverse complement strand
ACAGCATCCGCGCCCGGCATCCGGGTTCGCTCATCATCCCGCAAATGTCTGCCGGGGCAACGGATGGTCTGTATTTCCGCGCAACCGGCATGCCGGTCTATGGCGTGGACGGCACCTGGATCATCATACCCGATGATGAGCGCGCGCACGGCCGTGACGAACGCATTCCGATCAAGAGCTTCAACGAGAACCTCGACCATTGGCATGACATGCTGGCTAAGCTGGCGGGGTAGGAACTTTTGGAGTCCGGTCGCGCTTCAGCGCGACCGAACATCAGCGCTTGGCCCGCGCTTCGGCAATGGCAGCCTTGAGTTGATCATAGCCAACGGCGCCGTCGAGGACCGCATCGCCGACGACCCAGCTGGGTGTCCCCGTCAGCTGCAACGCCCGTTGCAGCTCAATATTTGCCGCGATTTCTTCCTTCACGGCGGGCGAACTCTGGGCCGCTTTTGCGCGATTCATGTCCACGCCAGCCTGCTGCATCGCTTCGCGGATCACCTGCGGCGTCAGCTTGCCGGCCTTGTAGAGCGCCTTGTGAAACGCTCCGTAGTTGCCCTGTTCGGCAACTGCGAGGCTAGCAAGCGCCGCATCAAGGCTTTGGGGGCCAAGGATCGGCAATTCGCGATAAACGACTTTCAGCTTCTTGTCTTCTGACAGGAGCCGTTCCACATCCGGACGGCTTGCCCGGCAATAGGTGCAGGCATAGTCGAAGAACTGGACCAATGTGACATCGCCATCGGCAGCGCCCTCCCATGCTCCGGCAAAGGATTTCTCGATCTTTGCCCGATTTTCATCGACGACCTTCTTGTTTTCACGCGCTTCGAGATTGCGCATCGCTTCCGGCAGGATCTCGGGATGCGACAGGATATATTCGCGCACCACCTGTTCGATTGCGGCCCTGTCTGCTGTGTTGACCGGCTGGGGTTTGTCCAGTGCGGTCACGGCAAGCGCAGCGCCGCCAGCCCCCAGCAAGGTTGCGAGGATCAGCGTCATTTTTGTTTTCAGTCCTTCATTCACCGGCGTTTGCGCCTTGTATCTTCAACAGCGGCCTTGGAAACGAGCGCGATATCCTGCGCACGAATCCAGTCCGGAGATCCCTGCGGCAAGCCACGTACGGCAATTTCCGCATTTGAGAGCGCGAGCCTGGGCTGGCCTTCGAGATGATAGCGTTCGGCTGTGGCCATGGCGGCGCGAGCGGCATCGCCCTTGCGGTCGTAGACGACCCCGAGCTGATACCAGGCGAACGGATTTTCATTGTCCTTGGTGATCGAGGCCTTGAGGACCTTTTCGGCTTCCTCGAAATTGGACGCATCCTCTGTCGCAATCAGTGCATGGCCAAAAAGCGACGCGATCAACGGTTGTGAATTGGTCTTTGCAAACGCTTGGCGCAAGACGGGCAGCGCCTCCATCGGCTTGCCGGACTCAAGGAGGATCTGCCCCTTCAGTTCCAGGAAATAGGGATCATCCGGCATGACCCGCAACAAGGCGTTGGCCTCTTCCATGGCCTTGTCGGGATAGGCGGAGCGATGCCACGCATAGGCTCGAGCATAGTGCGCGGGTATGGACGTGTTGGATTCCGGAAAATCCCGAAGGGTTTCCGCAGGGTCGGAAACGAACCCCTGCAATTTGGCCTTCACTCGCTGGAAGCGAGCCTCCAGTGCCGCATCGGTCGGCTTGTTCCATGCCGGGTCTTCGGCAAACTTTCCTTGCAATATGGCAATGCGATCGCCCGTGACAGGGTGATCCGTGGCAAAATTGTCTTCGGTCGTGGCCCCGTACCGGAACTCGTATCCCTGCAGCTTCTTGAAGAAGCTGATCATGCCTTTGCCGCTGATTCCCGTCGTGGTGAGATAGGTTTGGGCAGCAGAATCTGCCGTAGCTTCCTGCGTCCGAGAAAAGGCAAGGAACTTGTTGACAGCCAGTTCCTGCCCGGCGCCGAGAATTCCCACGCCAGCATCGCCCGCGCCAGCTGCGATTGCAGCCGCGCCAATCAACAGGCTCAGCAGCATGATCCCGGTGGCCTGCTTGATCCCTTCCTGTGATCGCAGGACATGGCCGCCGGCAACATGGCCAAGCTCATGGGCAATGACCCCCTGCACTTCATTGGCATTGTCAGCCGCCGCCAGAAGACCGGAGTGAATGTACACATCCTGCCCACCCGCCGTGAAGGCGTTGGTGGATTTGTCACCGATCAGCACGATGCGGACATTGCGGGGATCGAGTCCCGCTGCCTTGATCAACGGCAGCGATATGTCGTGAAACAGGGCCTCTGTTTCCGCGTCGCGCAAGATCGACTGAGCCAAGACCGGCTGGACCATCAGCGGCCAGACCAGGAATAGCGCCAGAAGGGTACGGAGGACGGGGCGGGCCCGAAAAGCAAGCAAAATCATAAGCCTTACTCTTGCCCTCCCCGCCTGAACCGGAGATGAAAACGCGCGGGCGTCAGGATTCCTGCCCAAATGTCCGTTGCCACCAGCCACGCCGCGGCGGTTCTTCCGGAGCGTCTGCTGTCTGGGCCGCAACCGGAGCAGCCTGCGCTGCCTCCGCCTTGGGCTTGCGCACGCGCTTGGGCTTTTCGGCAGCCTGCTCAGGCTCGGCAGGCGCAGGGTCTACCGCCACGGGTTCCGAATCCTGATCGGCCTTCGGCGCTGCCTTTTTGCGAACGCGCTTTGGTTTCTCGGCAGCAGCAACCTGCACAGGGTCAACCGCCACCTCGGCGACCGGCTCAACAGGTGCGGCCTCGGCGTCGGCCTTTGCCTTGGCAGCGCGTCTGCGGGGCTTCTTCGGCGTATCATCCGCCGTCGGCTCGGTCACCTCTGGCTGTGGTTCGCTGACCGCGACATCAGCCGCCGTATCGCTCTCGGCCGCGCTCGCAGCCTCAGGACGATCTGCCTTGCGGCCACGACCTCCACGCCGGCCACGCCGACCGCGGCGCCTGCCACCCTCTTCATCGCCCTCACCCTCACTCGCCACTCGCGGCGCTTCGGACTCGGACAACTCTGCTGGCTGACGGTCCTCACCATCATCGCGGCGCCCCCTGCGCCCGCGCCGCCGACGAGACCGCTTGCGGCGACCTTCTTCCTCGCGCCCCTCGCGGCCCCGGGATTCTGCATCCTCTTC
>CAYSCC010000277.1:0-3129 GCA_964429375.1 uncultured Chakrabartia sp. | reverse complement strand
CTGGAAGACGCAGGCCTGCGTGCACCCCTTGTTGGGCAACGCGTCGCCTTGCTGGCTCACCCGGCATCGGTGACCCAGTCCCTTGTTCATTCGCTTGATGCTCTTGTTGGGGCGGGTCTCTCCATGACGTCCGCATTCGGACCGCAGCACGGCCTTCGTGGCGACAAGCAGGACAATATGGTGGAGTCTCCCGACTTCAATGATCCTGTGCATGGCATTCCGATTTTCAGCCTGTATGGCGAGGTGCGCAGGCCAACTCCCGAAATGATGGGGAGTTTTGATACGATACTGATCGATCTGCAGGATCTTGGGTGCCGAATCTACACCTTCATCACGACCTTGAGGTACGTGCTCGAGGCAGCCGCGGATCATGGCAAATCCGTCTGGGTGCTTGATCGCCCCAACCCCGCCGGCAGGCCGGTAGAAGGGCTGACGCTCAGGCAGGGATGGGAGAGCTTTGTCGGGGCAGGAGCCATGCCCATGCGGCATGGCTTGACCCTGGGTGAACTGGGCAACTGGTTCAAGGATGCCCTGCAGCTTGATGTCGATTACCGGGTCATCGAGATGGACGGATATGCTCCGGAGCGTGGCCCCGGTTTTGGCTGGCCGGTTGGAGAGCGGATCTGGGTCAATCCCAGCCCGAATGCGCCCAATCTGTCCATGGCGCGGGCCTATGCCGGCACTGTCATGCTTGAGGGAACAACCTTGTCCGAAGGGCGGGGAACAACAAGACCATTGGAGATCTTTGGCGCGCCAGACATTGATGCGCGCGACGTTCTTGCCAAGATGCACGCACTTTGCGCGCCTTGGCTGGACGGTTGCGTGCTGCGGGAATGCTGGTTTGAGCCCACCTTTCACAAGCATGTCGGCCAGCTTTGCCATGGCTTGCACATCCATGCGGAGGAGCCGCTCTATGATCATGCGCGGTTCCGTCCCTGGCGGGTGCAGGCGCTGGCTTTCAAGGCCATCCGGAAACTCTATCCGGACTATCAGCTCTGGCGAGACTTTCCCTATGAATACGAGATCGGAAAACTCCCGATCGATGTGATCAATGGAAGCCCTCTTTTGCGCGAGTGGGTGGACGACGATGCTGCAACGCCTGACGATCTTGATGCATTGACTGTGCCGGATGAGCGATCCTGGCACGAGGAACGGGCGCGTTTCCTCCTATACTAGGGTGGATTGTTCGCGAATTTCCTTGCGTTGCAAAAGAACGGGATTAGCCTTCCGTTGCCGAAGGCCGGATAAGTGGGCGCACATGCCGCTCTGGGAGCTTGCCATGAAACACATGCTTTTGTTGGTCGCCTGCACTGGTGCATTGATCGGATGCCGCCCCGCCAGCTTGCCGCGGCCGACCGATGCGGAAGCGGCAAAGATTGTCGATGCGGCAGAAAGCACATTTACGTCGGGCGATCCGGTTCGAATCATGGAGCATTATGCTCCCGATGCCGTTCTGTTTGATGCTGACCATGGGCCGCCAACAGACGACCGTGCTGTGGCAACAAAAAGAGTGGAGAGCTTTGTCGCGATGAAGCCCACGAAGTTCTTGCCGGGCAAGCGCAAGCTTCAGTTTTTTGGCGATCATACCTTCATCAGCTCCGGCATTGCTACGGTCGAGTTCGAAGGCCCTGAAGGTCCGGTGACCCACAGGATACGATACACTGATGTCTATCGGCAGCAGCCGAACCGCATTTGGCTGATTGTTCATGAGCACCTCTCACAACTGGACGCTGGAGATGGAAAGCCGGGTGCCTGACGGATTGCCGCGTTCATGACAGGCTTCGATCGTCGCCAGCTGCTGGCCGGGTCGATCGGGCTGGCCGCAACTCTCGCTTCATCCTGGCCAAACAGCACATGGGCAAGCGTTTCAGATGACCTGCCCAACCTTGGCCAATCTGCTGTTCCGATCAGCAAGGCCGAGCGCCTGCAACGGATTGCCAACGTGCAAGGACGCATGCGTGCCGCCGGCATTGGCGCCCTGCTGGTCGAGCCAGGGTCCAGTCTCGTCTATTTTTCGGGCATCAACTGGTGGCGCAGCGAGCGCGTCACGGCCTTCCTGATTCCGGCAGAAGGGGAAGGCATCGTCGTAACCCCCTTTTTCGAGGCTCCATCGATCCGTGAGTCGCTTGCAATCCCGGCTGAGATCAGGACCTGGAACGAAGACGATGACCCGATGATGCTTGCGGCCAACTGGCTGAAAGAACACAAGCTCACACGCTTTCCCGTGGCAGTAGAAGAAACGGTACGCCATTTTGTTGCCGATGGCTTGCGCAGGGCTCTGCCGTCCATCGATGTGGTTTCGGGGGCATCGGTTGTGCGGGCATGCCGCATGCGCAAGTCCTCGGCGGAAATCGCGCTGATGCAAACGGCTTCGGACATTACGATCCAGGCGTTCAGGCAGGTTGGCCAGCGGATAGAAAAGGGGATGACCCCCAGCGACATCGGCAGGATGATTCAGGCCACAACATCCGCAATGGGCGGTGAATCTGAATTGCCGCTCGTTCTATTGGGAGAGGCCAGCGCCTATCCACATGGATCGGGTATGCCGCAAAGGGTGCGCGAAGGGGAAGTCATCCTGATAGACGGCGGGTGTACCGTTCACGGCTATACCTCTGATATTTCACGAACAATGGTTTTCGGAGAGCCAAACAGGCTACAGCGCACTGTGTGGGAACATGTCCATCGCGGCCAACAGATCGCGCTTGAAGCCGCCCAGAATGGTGCGACGGCGGGGAGCGTGGATGATACGGTGCGGACATGGTACACACGCTTGGGCTATGGCCCGGATTACAAGCTGCCCGGGCTATCCCACCGCACCGGTCATGGCATTGGCATGGATGGTCACGAGCCCGTCAATCTGGTTCGAGGAGAGCGGACACGGCTTGAACCGGGCATGTGCTTTTCCAATGAGCCGGGCATCTACATTCCCGGGAAATTCGGGATCCGGCTTGAGGATTGTTTTCACATGACCGAAGACGGACCGAAATGGTTTTCTGTCCCGCCTCCGTCGATTGACACGCCTTTTGGCTAGATGGGTCTGACCATCGCGCAGCGCCGCTGTGGCTCCGGCTTTTCGTCCAGCGCGGCGCGCAGTTGTGGTGACAGTTCCGAATCCTTCATGATCGAAAA
>CAYSCC010000276.1:0-3141 GCA_964429375.1 uncultured Chakrabartia sp. | reverse complement strand
ATCCGCCGCAAGTGTCCCCCGGCCGGGTCCAAGCTCGACATAGCGTACATCGGGCCGCCCGGCACGAATCCAGAGATCCGCGCACCAGGCCCCGAGCAGTTCACCGAACATCTGGCTGATTTCGGGCGCAGTGATGAAGTCCCCGTCCAATCCCAAGGGATCGCGCGTGGCATAATAATGGGCATTCGCTGCTGCCATATACTGCGCCACAGGGATCGGCCCGCCAAGCGTGATTGCCCGCGCCAGACGTTCAGGCAGGTGGGATTCAGGAGACGCTGGCTTTTCCGGCAACGGCTTCCACCCGGTCACGACGGCCCTTTGAACTCAGGATGAGATAGGCCCCGAGAATGATCATCGGCAGGCACAGCGTCTGTCCCATCGTCAGGCCGAAGAGGCCAGTGACGCCAACATCGGGCTCCCTCAGGAATTCAAGGCCAAAGCGCACCGACCCGTAGAGAAAGGCAAGCATCCCGAACAGCCGTCCCGGATAGTAGCGCGCATCGGATTTCCAGAAGAGCAACCAGAGAATGGCAAAGGACAGCAAGCCTTCCAGCCCGGCTTCGTACAGCTGGCTCGGATGCCGGGGAATCTCGTCGCCCGTGGCAGGAAAGATCATGGCCCAGGCCACGTCGGTCGGCCGCCCCCAAAGTTCGCCATTCACAAAATTCGCCAGGCGAACGAAGAACAGCCCGAATGGCGTCGCGCAGGCGATATAGTCGCAGAAGCGGATGAAACTCAGCTTGTTTCGATAGGTGAACCAGCCGATCGCGATCAGCGTGCCCAGCGTGCCTCCGTGCAGCGACATCCCACCTTCCCAAAGCTTGAACACATCGAGCGGGGTCAGGAAGATTTCTGGCTTGTAGAACAGGCAATAGCCGAGCCGGCCGCCGACGATGATGCCAAGCGTGGCATAAAAAACAAAGTCGTCGGCATGGCGCCGCGCCATTGGCGCACCGGGCTGAGCAATGAGCTTCAGCAGATACCACCAGCCCACGAGAATGCTCGCGATATAGGCCAGGCTATACCAGCGCAGCTTGAAAAAACCCAGATCAAGCGCAATCGGGGACAGTCCCAGCTGGTCAAAACGGATGGCCGACGTAGCGTCAGCAAGTAACGGCAGGATCAACTCTTTTCCCCAGCAATTTTCCCCTCCATAGAGGGGCGAAACAAGAAGACCAAGAGGAAGAGAGACGATGCCATCTGAATTGGACCTGCGCCTTGAGAAGGCGACCGCCGAGTTGACCAGTGCGGACGGGCCAATGCCACTGACCACATTTGGTCACTACGGGATCGACGTGCCGATGATTGCGGCCGCTCCCCCGGCGCTGACCCACTATTTTGCGCATTTCTGCGCCCAGCATGGGGATACGACGTTCCTCGTTGATGGCAGCGAGCGGCTCAGCTTTGCGCAGACCTATGCCGCGGCCCGCGCGGTCGCCGGCGCTCTGGTGGACGGCTATGGCGTCAAACGCGGGGACCGTGTTGGAATTGCCATGCGCAATGCGCCATCCTGGGTCGTGCTTTACATGGCCATATTGATGGCGGGCGGCTGTGCAACGCTCCTCAATGGATGGTGGCAGGGCGCCGAGCTGGCGGCCGGCATCGATGATGTGGACGCCAGCATCGTCTTTGTCGATGCACCGCGTGCGAAACGACTCGAGGAGGCCGGATACAAGGGCAATGCACGAATTGTGACGCTCGATATCGCCCAGCCGATCGACACGGCCATGGCGCCGGTGCTGGCACAGGGCGGCGGTGCCGACACGATGCTGCCGGAGATCACGGGCGATGACCTGGCGACCATTTTGTTCACATCCGGCTCCACGGGCCAGTCCAAGGGCGCGTTTTCAACCCATCGAGCCGTTGTCCAGGGAACATTCAACTATATCGTGCAGGCACTGGTCATGCTGCGGCTTGCTACGGAGGATGGCACAATCGGCCCGGATCGGCCGCCACATGCATCCCTGCTGACCGTCCCGCTGTTCCACGTGACCGGCGAGGTTCCTATCATGCTCGTCAGCTTTGCCATCGGGCGCAAGATCGTGATGATGCCCAAGTGGAATCCCGTGACGGCGATGGAACTGATCGAACGCGAAAAGATTACCAATTTCACAGGTGTTCCGCTGATGAGCTTCGAGCTTCTGACTCATCCCGATCGCCACAAATATGACCTGTCTTCGCTTCAGGGCCTGGCTGGCGGCGGAGCACCCCGGCCGGTCGACCATGTTCGCCGGCTTGTCGAGGAATTCCCGACGGCGCCGCCTGCCCTTGGCTATGGTCTGACCGAAACCAATGCGATCGGGGCCGGAATCTTTTCAACTAACTATCTCGAAAAGCCGAACAGCACAGGCACGCCGTCCAAACCGCTCGTCGATCTGGCCATCCTCGATGACGCCGGAAAGCCTGTTCCGCAAGGCATGCGGGGCGAAGTCTCGATCCGTTCGGTGGCGCTTTTCAGCGGTTACTGGAACCGGCCGGACGCGACAGCTGACTGCATGACGTCAGACGGATATTTCCGCACGGGCGACATTGGCTACCTTGATGAAGACAATTACCTGTTCATCGTGGACCGCAAGAAGGACATCATCATCCGCGGCGGAGAAAATATTTCCTGCCAGGAGGTCGAAGCCGAGATCTACAAGCACCCAGCCGTGGCCGAGGCCTGTGTTTTTGGGCTTCCCGATGAACGGCTGGGCGAAGTTGTGGGGGCCGTGGTCTATTTTCACCCCGGAAAGAGCGTAACCCCGGAAGCACTGGTCGATTTCCTGAAGTCACAGCTCGCTGCCTTCAAGGTTCCCCATCAGGTCTGGATTGCCGATGCGCCGCTGCCGCGACTGGGCACGGAAAAGATCGACAAGGTCTCGCTGCGCAAGGCCTATCGCGACATCTGGGCAAAAAGTCACGCATCGGGCTGAAACAGCGTTGCCAGACCGCCAGGGCTTCCCCCGGCCTTGATCAGGCACTAAGCGCCGATTCAATGGAATTCTCTCGGCGATCTGTGCTGGCAGGGGCAGCAATCGGCGGCGGGCTGGCGATCGGCTGGGCGCTCTGGCCCCGTTCGTACCCTCCCAACCTTGTTGCCGCGGAGGGCGAGAGTATCTTCAACGCCTGGCTCAAGATTGGTGATGACGGCCACGTGAC
>CAYSCC010000275.1:0-3177 GCA_964429375.1 uncultured Chakrabartia sp. | reverse complement strand
CGCGCGGGGCTATAGAGGTGCTTTGCGAGCAAAGGCAAGGCCTAGGGCGCTCTCGATGCGGCTATTGGTGCAGCCAGCCGAGCGTCATGGGCAGCGGAACAGCACCGTCGCGGTCATGCAGATGGATGCCCGCACCGCGCACAAACTGTCCAATCCGCGTTACGGGGCAGGGGAGTGCCGGCAATGGCCGGGAAGACGCAAAGAGCAGCTGATAATCGTCCCCCGCCGTGGCCGCAGCCAGCCGCACGGCGCGATTTTCCCCGCGCAACGCCCGCACCTCGGCAGACAAAGGAACGGCATCCAGGTCTATAACGGCAGCAACTCCGCTCGCGTCTGCCAGACGCAGTACATCAATCAGCAGGCCGTCAGACACGTCCATCATGGCGCTCGCTGTCGGCGCAAGCAAAGCGCCAGCCGCAAGTTGCGGTTCGGGCCGCCGGTACCGGCCAAGCAAGGCGGCCTCAGTTGGCATTTCGCCGCGCGCCATTGCAAGGCCGAGGCCGGCATCGCCAATCGTTCCGGTCACAAACAGGGCATCGCCTTCATGAGCCCCACTGCGAGAAGGCACGATGCTGCCCGCCTCCCCGATCAGAGTGAGGCCGATCGAACGCTCTCGCGCCCGGACCGTGTCGCCACCGATGAGGGCGATGCCATAATGGTCAAGCGCGGCGCCAAGACCCTGGATGAACAGGCTGTCCCATTCGCCGTTTCCCGTCATTGCAAAGGCGGAGAGGGCGGCCATCGGCCGGGCACCCTTCGCTGCCAGATCGGAGACATTCACCGCCACCAGCTTCCAGGCAACGCTGTCGGCAGGGTCCTGCGGCAGGAAATGAACGCCTTCGACCATCGTATCGAGCGTCAGGACAAGTCGGGTGCTCCCCAGATCCAGCAATGCCGCATCGTCCAGCAGTCCACGCGCAGCGGGGTCCGTTGCAATCTTGCGCAACTGATCGATGAAGGAGAGTTCGGGGTTCACGGCCCCTCCATGCCTGACTGGCGGCCGTATTGTGAAGCGCTATTTGCCGCGTTCAGCCAGAACCCGCTCCCAGGCCAGGGCATCGTGGACGATCATGTCCAGATTGTCGCGCTGTGGCCGCCAGGGCAGGGTAGCCAGGATCTTGCTGTTGTCTGCAATCAATGCATCAGGATCACCCGCACGGCGCCCCTCCAGGCGGCGCTCGATCTTGAGGTTGGTCGCACGATCCACAGCGTCAAGAACCTCGCTCACCGAAAATCCGCGTCCATAGCCACAGTTCATGATGTGGCTTGAAGCAGGGTCCTCGATCAGTTTTGCAAGGGCATGGACATGCGCAGCGGCCAGATCCGACACGTGAATATAGTCGCGCACGCCGGTCCCGTCCGGAGTCGCAAAGTCGGTGCCGAAGATCGCGACATGGCTGCGCTTGCCCGTCGCAGCCTCGACAGCGACCTTGATGAGGTGCGTTGCCCCAGCGGTTGATTGGCCCGTCCTTTGCTGGGGATCCGCGCCGGCCACGTTGAAGTAGCGCAGAGCGCAATAGTTGATCGGATGCGCAGCAGCGACGTCAGCAAGCATGAATTCCGTCATCAGCTTGGACATGCCATAAGGGTTGATCGGCTGCTTTGGACTGTCTTCCCGCACGGGGATCGTTTCCGCAATGCCGTAGGTGGCCGCAGTCGAAGAAAAGATAAAATGGCGCACCCCGCCTTTGACCGCGCACTCAAGAAGAGTCCGGCTGTTTGCCGTGTTGTTGCGATAGTATTTGAGCGGGTTTTCAACCGATTCAGGCACAACAACCGATCCCGCAAAATGCATGATCGCGCCGATGCCATGATTCCTGATGGCGGTTGAAACCGCGTCAGCATCGCCAATGTCCGCTTCGACAAAGCCGACGCCTTCGGGGACGGCCCACCGAAAGCCGGTAACAAGATTGTCGATAACGACAACGGGCCAGCCTGCATCGCGCAGCGCAAGCACGGCGTGGCTGCCGATATAGCCGGCACCACCAGTGACAAGGATCGGGAATTTCTCGGTCATGACAGTCGCCATATTGGGAAAGGTTGAACAAAGCGCAAATCACAATCGAAATGGCTGACGGGCCGGGCGGATGATAGGGATACTGCGATCACAGGGCAGCAATGCGAAAAGGGGCTTGAATCGCACTGCCATCGCGTTTCAAAGGCATAGGCTGGCGATTGAAGGAAAAGGCAAGGGCCATGGGCACGCGCAAGGCGATTTTCATTACAGGCGGAGGTTCCGGCATCGGACGGGCCACGGCCCAGCTCTTTGCCGCGCGCGACTGGTTCGTTGGGCTTGCCGATATCAACAAGGCTGGCCTTGCAGAAACTGCGGCCCTCCTCCCCGAAGGCCAGTCAGCCACCTATGTCATGGACGTTCGGGATCGCAGCCAGTGGGAATCTGCCCTTTCAGACTTCTGGGATGCATCGGGTGGTCGGCTCGATATCCTGTTCAACAATGCCGGGATCGCGCGCGGCGGCCCGTTCGAGGCAATCCTGCCCGAAGACAATGACCTGCTTGTGGACATCAACTTCAAGGGTGTCCTGCATGGCGCGGAAACTGGCCTGGACTATCTGAAGCAGACGCCTGGCTCCTGCCTGGTCAACACCTGTTCGGCGGCGGGGCTGTATGGTTCGCCGGGCCTTGTGACCTATTCGGCGACAAAGTTTGCGGTGCGCGGGCTGACGGAAGGGCTGGACCTCGAATGGGCAGATCATGGCATCAAGGTGCGTTCGATCATGCCGAGCTTTATTGATACGCCCCTGCTCGACGTCACGGCTGCCGGATCAAACCGGACTGCGCGTGAAGGTGTGAAGGACGCAGGGCTGGAATTCACGCCGGTGGAAACGGTGGCGCAGGCGGTCTGGGATGCAGCCCATGGCGCCAAGGTTCACACTGTCGTCGGGAAGACGGCCCGCGGTCTCGCATTTGCGGCACGATGGGCGCCCTGGTTGATCGTGCGGCGCAGCAAGCGACTCAAGAACGCGGTCTGACAATCGTCCCGGTCTGGCACGCCTGCGCATTAACCAGCATTTCGGCTGGTCAACATGGTCAACAGGATCTTAACATCCTGGCCCATGAGAAGAGCCCTTGTCCTGACCAGCGAAGCCGCCCGTCACCCCTTCCGTCGGGGCAATCTTGTTCATCAGCCCGCGCCAAGGGCTCCAAGGGAACCTCTC
>CAYSCC010000274.1:0-3180 GCA_964429375.1 uncultured Chakrabartia sp. | reverse complement strand
GATGATTGCGACCGCGGTTGAAACATTCAGGCTGTGATGGCCATCGCCGCCCGTGCCACAGACATCAATGGTACCGGGCGGCGCCTGTACGGGAATCATGCGCGCGCGCAATTCTCTCGCGGCCGCCGCTATCTCTTCGCTGGTTTCGCCCCTGTCGCTGAGCGCAGAGAGAAAGTCTGCAATGTCTGCATCCGCAACGCGCAGGTCCAATATGGCTGAAAAGGCCTCTCGCGCCCCGGCTTCATCCAGAGGTGCCGATGGATCCGGCAGGCGGTAACCCATCGCTAGGCCCGTTCCTTCACGGGAATCCCCGCAAGCGCCATGAAATTGCCCAGCATTGCGTGCCCGTGTTCCGTTGCAATGCTTTCAGGATGAAACTGAACGCCGTGGATGGGGAGAGAGGCATGCCGGAACCCCATCACATGCCCGTCCTCGCTGCGTGCATTGACGATCAGGTCTGCTGGAATGTCCTCAACGACAAGGCTGTGATACCGGGTTGCCATGAAAGGAGAGGGGATCCCCGAAAAAAGCCCTGATCCATCGTGCGTGACTTGGGATGTCTTTCCATGCATCAGGCCGCCGCGCACGACGTGCCCGCCAAAATGCTGGCCGATTGACTGATGGCCAAGGCAAACTCCAAGCAACGGCTTTTTCGTTTCGGCGCAGGCCGCCACAATCTCGAGGCTAATGCCCGCATCATCGGGCGTGCACGGGCCGGGCGATATCAGGATTGCATCCGCCCCGGACGTGATGGCCTGTCCGGCCGAAATGGCATCGTTCCGCACGACCTCGACCTGTGCGCCCAGCTCCATAAGGTAGTGGACAAGGTTCCAGGTGAAACTGTCGTAATTGTCGATGACAAGGATCATGGCGCAGCCCCTAACGATTGATCGGGGCTGATAGAAGCGAATTGTGCATCCAGCAGGGATGAAGTGCGCCCCGGCGGCCCAAGACCTATTCGGCCATCAACCTCGCAAGATCGGCCTTCCAGAATTTGGCCCAGCTATGCGTACCATGGCCCTTGGTGTCTGCGCTTTCTGGAATCAGGACAAATTGCGCGCGCGGCATGCGCTTGGCAGCCTTTTCAGCCATTCGGAGGCCAGGTGGATTGATGAAATCATCGGCCGAATTGATCCAGAGAACTGGAACCGTGATTTTTTCAAGCGCAGGGTCCGGGTTGTAGTTTCGGGATGCATCCAGCTGATAGATCGCGTCGTTTGCATCCACGCCCTTGCCTCGGGCCGCAAAAGCAGCGTCAAGCGCGGCTTCGGCCTGTACACGCGTGGGAAACTGCGCTTGCTGTGCAATTGGGTTGCTGCCAGCGAGCAGGCTCAGATCCGTGTAGGTCCTGAGGCCTGATGCGGGCTGATCAACATAGTTGCCCCCATTCCACGCGGGATCAGCCTTGATGGCATCGATTGACATCTTGCGCCACATTCGGTTGCGGCCCGCTATCTCCGATGCATTGCAGGCAAAGGGGGCCAGACGTTCGGCAAAGCCGGGATAGGTTTCGCCCCAGACAAACGCATGCATGCACCCCATTGATGTACCCAGAAGCAGCTTGAGCTTCCCGATTCCGAGGGCCTCCGTCAGGAGCCGGTACTGCGCCTTGACCATGTCGCCATAGTCATAGGCCGGAAAGGCCATTCGCTTTCCGTCGCTGGGCTTGGAGGACCCGCCGTGCCCAATATTGTCTGGAAGGATGATGTAATATTTCGTGATGTCCAGCGGCTGTCCCGGCCCATACAATTCGTCCGCAAATTGGGGCTGAAGGAATTGCTTGCCGGACCCTCCCGTTCCATGCAGGACCATGATGGCATTGTCGATCTGGCCTCCTGCGTCCCGATGCGGTGTCCCCAAGGTCGTGTAGTGCATGCGGACTTCGGGCAAGGTCTCTCCGGTTCCGAAGGTAAATTGCCGCAAGGTGGCATCGCCTTCCTTCACAGGCCAGGTCCCCGCCATGGCGGGGGCTGCATAAAGGACAAATGCCGCCATCAGCGGCCCAAGCAAACTGCGCATGCGGCTATGCTAGGACGGTCCGCGCATAGGGGTCAAGCTATTGCCCGAACCGCGCTTCGCTTGCGACTTTCAAGGCTTCGCGTGCTGCGGCCATCAGGGCGCCTGCCTTGGCTTCGCACTCGCGCTGTTCATAGGCGGGATCGCTGTCTGTCACGATGCCTGCGCCGGCCTGCACATGCATTACCCCATCCTTCACGACGGCTGTCCTGAGAACGATACAGCTGTCCATGTTGCCGTCCGGGCTGAAATACCCGACTCCCCCGGCATAAGCGCCACGGGTTTCCGGCTCGAGTTCGGCAATGATTTCGCAAGCCCGGACTTTCGGGGCGCCCGAAACGGTGCCGGCAGGAAATCCTGCAAACAGGGCATCCAGTGAATCCTTGCCGGGTGCCAGTTGGCCAACCACATTCGAAACAATGTGCATGACATGGCTGTAGAACTCGACAGCATAGCTGTCTGTCACGGTCACGCTTCCTGCAGCTGCAACGCGACCGACATCATTCCGGCCGAGATCGAGCAGCATCAGGTGTTCGGCGCGCTCCTTGGGGTCAGCAAGCAGGGACGCACGGTTTTCTGCATCTTCGACTGCGTTCTTCCCGCGCGGTCGAGTCCCTGCGATAGGCCGGATGGTCACTTCACCGTCCCGTGCCCGAACAAGGATTTCCGGACTCGAACCCGTGATGGCAAAGCCAGGAAGATCAAGGTGATACAGAAAGGGAGAGGGATTGATCCGCCGGAGCGCGCGATACAGGTCGAACGGCGGCAAAGGGAAAGGCTGGGTGAAACGCTGCGCGAGGACGACCTGAAAAATGTCGCCCGCCGCGATATAGTCCTTTGCCCGCATGACCATTTCGGCATATTTGCCCGGCGGCAGAGCAGCTTGGGATGGCGGCAGGGCAGCAAGGCCCGGCTCGCGTGCCTGTAGCGGCAAGGGTCGTCCCAGCCGCGCTGCGGTCGACTCGATCCTGTCCACAGCTTGTGCAACCTTGGATTCTGCAGGCGTCGCATCCGGCCAGACCGGAGCCACCAGAAACAGCTGATCGGAAAGCCTGTCGAACACGAGCACGACTGTCGGCCGTACGAACAGCATGTCGGGCAGATCGAGGGGATTGGGCGCCGGTCGTGGCAGGTCCTCCACAAGCCCGATCGTTTCATAGGCAA
>CAYSCC010000273.1:0-3180 GCA_964429375.1 uncultured Chakrabartia sp. | reverse complement strand
CTTGAGCCATTGATTGACCGTCCACGCTCCGTCCACCTTTTCGGCCACGCGCCGTTCGCCGCGATCCAGCAGTGCAAGCGCGGCTTCGACAGCGTCACGCACTTCCCCAACCGTCCCCGTGCCAATCGTGTCGCGCGCGTCCCAGGCCGCATTGATCACTGCTTCCAACTGTCCAGTCATTGTCCACCATTCTCCATCAGTTCTGCCAGCCAGTGGCCAAGGTCGTGCGTTTCAAAATCGATGAAGTCCGGGCTTGCTTCTGCGCTGCCGTGTTCCGAGCCATTGTTGACCCAGACAGTCTTCATGCCAATCGCCTTGGCCGGTTTCAGGTTTCGAGCCATATCCTCAACGAACAGGGCACGGGTCGGCTCCACCTTCAGCGCGCGGCACATGTCGTCATAGGTCCCGGGATGCGGCTTTGGGCGGTAACGCGCTCCGTGAATATCGAACAGGCCGTCGAATGACGATGCAAGACCCAGCCCGTCCAGGACGCGCGAGGCATAGGCAGCATCTCCGTTTGTGAAGATGAGCTTGCGCCCCGGGAGCTTCGCCAGTGCCGCATTCAACGCAGGATCCGGTGCAAGCCGGCTCATGTCAATGTCATGGACAAAATCGAGGAATTCATGGGGATCAATGCCTTCATGGGCCATCAGACCGGCCAGCGTTGTCCCATGATCCACGAAATAGCGCTTCTGGACTCGCCGGGCCTCAACGGGATCGACGCCAAGCAAAGTCTGGATGAACTGCCCCATCTTCTCGTCAATGAGCGCAAACAGGTCCACACGCGCGGGATAGAGCGTGTTGTCCAGATCAAAGATCCAGCTGTCAATCATACCAAGTGCGGGCGGCATGGTCGCGCCTCTAGCGGGCTGTGCAGCGGCTAGCAAATCCAACACTCGCCTTTGCGGACAATCCAGCGCTCCAGAAGGCTCACCCTTCTTGGCGGCCATTCAATCATCGGTTAAGTCTTCTCCTGTAGGAGGGGGCCTATGCACAAGCCGTGGAGACACAGTGCGTTCCGCACCGGTTGCGCCCTCATTGCGCTTGCCGCGCTCAGTGCGTGTGGCGGAGGGGCAAGCGGAGTCAATTCCACGCCCGCGCCACCGCCGGTCGTAACCCCTCCGCCTCCGCCTCCGCCACCCCCGCCTCCCCCGCCGGCGTCAAGCTTTGACACAGCCGAGTATCGACGCTCGAACGGGGCCGTGCAGGCGAAAGCGATTTCCGGATACAATGCCGGCGCGACCGGCACAGGCGTGACAGCGGCGGTGATCGATTCCGGCGTTGCCCAGTCCAGCTCCGAATTTGCCGGGCGCATCCATCCCGCATCCGCAGATCTTGCCGGGACGCGGGGGATAGCGGACGAAGACGGCCATGGCACAGCTGTTTCGGATGTCCTGCTTGGAGCCAAGAACGACAGTGGAATCCACGGCGTGGCCTTTGGGGCGACGTTGCTTGTGGCCCGAACCGACACGCCGGGCAGCTGCACAAATCCCGATCCCGCCAAGGACTGTTCGCATGATGACAATGCCATTGCACGGGGCGTTGACCTGGCGGTTGCGAACAATGCCCGCGTGATCAATATTTCGCTCGGCGGATCGCCACCGAATGCGACCTTGCGGGCTGCACTTGACCGCGCCACAGCAGCCGGGATTGTCATTGTCTTTTCCGCAGGGAACGACAGCGGCGCCAATCCTGATCCGTTCGCGCAGATCGCCAATGACCCGCTGGCACGCAACCTGATCATCATTGCCGGGGCGCTTGATGCAAGTAACGCGGCCCTTGCCGGATTTTCCAACCAGGCAGGCAATGGCGCTGCCCATTATCTCGGCGCACTGGGTGAAGGCGTGCGCGCCATCGATCATACCGGGGCAAGCTTCCTGTGGAGCGGAACATCCTTTTCGGCGCCCATCGTGTCTGGAGCTGTGGCCCTGCTGGCGCAGGCCTTTCCCAACCTTACCGGCGCCCAGATCGTCGACTTGCTGATGCGGTCCGCCGTCGATCTCGGTGCGCCAGGTGTTGACCCGGTGTTCGGGCAGGGTGCGCTTGACCTGTCAAAGGCCTTTGGCCCGCAAGGGCCGCTCACGTTTGCCGGGTCCAGCATTGCGCTATCGACCACGACCGGTGTGACATCCTCGTCCATGGGTGACGGGGGCCAGCAAGGCCTTTCCAGCGTCGTCCTCGACGGGTATCAGCGAGCCTATCTGGCCGACATTTCGTCCGGTCTCACAGTTGCGCCCGTGCAGGCAAGGCTTGCGCCTGCGCTTGGCATTGGCGCGCGCAGCCGTTCGTTTGGGGGCGGCTCAACCGCCATCGCCCTTTCCGTAACTTCCAGTGCCGTTGGTTCGTCGGTGGACCGCCTGCTGCTGTCTGGAAGCGAGGAAAGGCACGCCCGTGCATTGGCGGGCTCGATCATTCGGAAACTGGGTCGCAACTCGGCTCTGGCTCTGGGCATTTCCCGCAGCGGCCTGGCGCTCGCCGGCCAGCTGGATCAGAAGGACTCGGGCGACTTTCTTGTCGGCGGATCAGCCGGAGATGGTTTCGGGTTTGTGGCGCGCCCGAAGTCCGGCATGGCGCTGCACCACAGGATCGGCAGCCTGTCCCTTCATGCAAGCGCGGAAACAGGCGAGGTGCGCCTTTGGGAAAATGGCCTGTCCCCGGAATTGCGTCGGGGATACCGCGAACACGGCTATGGCGCGCTCAGCCTTGGCGCGACAAAGCTCCTCGGGCCCATTGCCCTGTCCGCACGCGCAACAAATCTGGTTGAGCATGAAACCGTTCTCGGGGCCCGGTTCGATGGCGCCTTCGGAAACAAGGGTGCGCGCAGTTGGTTCGCTGATCTTGAAGCGCGCTGGATGCCGTCCCGAACCTGGGCAATGGCGGCGGCATGGCGGCAGGGCTGGACACGGCTTGCGCCCGGCGGTTTGCGATTGGGGTCCGACCGGCTGCGCACGAATGCGTGGTCGGTTGATGTCGCGCGCAGCAACCTCATCACCCCATCCGATCGGCTTTCATTGCGTCTGGCGCAGCCCCTGCGCGTCTCGCGCGGAGGGTTCGACTTGACCCTGCCGACGCAATATGACTATGCCAGCGGCACGGCGGGATTTTCGACGTCGCGCTTCAATCTGGCTCCATCCGGTCGCGAACGGGACGTCGAGGCAGCCTATTCACGGCTGCTTTGGG
>CAYSCC010000272.1:0-3202 GCA_964429375.1 uncultured Chakrabartia sp. | reverse complement strand
GTACGGCTTCGACGATCAGGCTGACCTGAGTTGAATTGCGGACGATGCGGCTTGGCCCTGCATCCCATTGAATTGTAGCGATATTCGAGATCGTCTGGGCATGGGCCGGCGTGGCGAGCATTCCCGAAAGGAATGACGCCATGGCGGCAAAAGCGGCCAAAAGATGGATGAAACCGTTTCGCATCGGTTCGAAAGCCGGCCGACGATTGCGTTGCTGCGCAATCGTCGGCTCGATCATGCCCGGTCTAGTTGATCGTCACCTGGAAGTAGAGCGTGCGCGTGGTACCCGCGGCAATGGTTCCAAGCGTACCGCTCAGCGTTCCCGAGGCTACCGAACCCCCAGCCGAGCCGTCTGCGTTGCAGGTTCCGGTAGGGGCAGAACCCGTGTAGGTTCCATTGAGGAAGCTGCTGGCTGCAACGAACGAGGTTTGTGCAGGCAGCGGGTCACTGATTGTGACGCTGTTTGCCGCAGCGCTTCCGGCAGCGTTCTGGACGACGATGCAATACTCGACGATGGCGCCCGGGATCAGCTTTGGATTCGTCGATCCATTGACCGGATCAGAGACGACGCGGCTTTGCTTCGTCACCGTCAGTGTCGGCGCGGAAACTGTGTAATCATCGTCGTCGCTCGCCTTGCCGTCGCGCGCTGCATCTCCAGCCGCAGCCCCTGCCGCATCAGCAAAGACAGTATCCATTCCGGCCGTATTTGCGCCGGATGTTTCGGCAATGACTGCGCCCTGGCTTCCCGCGCTACCGCCAGCGCGCGCCTGGGCCACAAGTGTCACTCCGGCAACGGCCGCATTCGCAAGGCCCAGCGGGACATCGCCCACAATGAAAACGGTCCGCGACGCATCAGCGGCAACTTCATCAAGAAATGTGGCCGCCTGATCGGTTCCGGCGTCGTATGTGCCATTGCTGTTGGTGTCGACAAACATGCTGAGGCCAGTCAGGTCGAAACTGTCCGAACCGCCATGCGCTGAGGTGCCGCCAGATAGCTGTGCTGCCGTCAGCCCGAGATCAAGCGTATCGTTTGAGGAGTTGGTTACCGTAAAGCTGGTCACCTGAGCCGTGGCGCCTGGGGCCACGGTCGTTGTGGCGGATCCCACCTCCGAGACAGTGAGCGCAATCTTGCGGTCAACAGTGATGTTGTTGGACGCGTTGATGGCCGTCTGGGACACGCCACCCACCTGATAACTCAGGGTGACCGTGTTTGTGATTGTCGAACCCGCAGTGGTCCCGGCAGCAAGCGCGGGCGTTGTGCCGAGGGCGCAGGCCGTCATGCCGCCAAAGGCGGCTAAGTGCTTTATATTCATACTCATTTTTACCGTTCCTGTCTTTACGGATGTGCCTTTTGCCCCGTCCGCCGGCACATTGAGGCGGGTCTAGATCTCAGCGGACGATGCCGCGAAAGCTCAATTTTCCGAATGCCCCTGCCGGGATGGCCTGCTTCAGGACCCAGCGAAGATGGGTGACATCTTCAGCGCGCGCGCTTCGCCATCGTCCATCGGGTTCGAGAACCTTGAACGAAGAAAGAGCGCCCCAGCTCTTGCCGCCATCGATGGACACCTGGGCATTTTCAGCCCCACCCTGAAAGGCCACCGCAGATGGCAAGGGATTTGTGACGACGAAGTCACTGGCCGGCAGGTTGCCCGCATTGCGGTAGTTCAGGATGAAGACGAGCCTGTCGCCCGGCATGACGCTTTTTGGCTCTTCAAGCACGATGTGATTGCGGCCGCTCGAGTCAGGAACGGCCCTTTCGACAAAAACCATGCTGGACAAAGTGACATTGCTCGTCGCGAACGCTGCTGCCGGAGCCAGCAATGCAATCAGGGCTAATAGAATGCGCATCAGTTTATCCTGACTTTGAATGTGACTGTTCTGGTTTGGCCGCCAGCAACTGTACCCAGCTGGACAGAGACCGCGTTGCCCGTGAAACTGCCGGCATCCGGGTCGTTTGCGTCGGTCATGCCGTTGCCCTGAAAAGTGAGGGTACCGGGCTGATACGTCGTATTGGGCGGGACAAGATCCCCGATTGTGAGGTTGGCGAGGCTTCCCGAGCCCGAAACGGTTGCCACCAGCGAATAGGTGACGATCGAACCCGGTACTGACCTGCTTCCGCCAAAGGGATCGAGGACCGATGCGCTCTTGATGAACGTCATGGTGGCATTCTGGACAACGTAGATGCCGCGATCGGTTCCATCGGCGCCGCTGCTGCCGGCCACGGCATCGCCGCCACCTTGGCCCTGACCGGCAAATACGGTGCCTGGTGTTCCGCTGCCTGTGCGGGCGCTGGCTGTCAGATCGATAAAGCCCCGATCAAGATCTGCACCGCCGCCGGGAATTGTCGAAAGGACGAAAACGCGCTGAGACTGATCCGGAGCAAGCGTCAGTGCATTGGATCCGCTGGTATAAACGGTATCGACGCCAGCGTCATAAACACCGTTGTTGTTGGTATCGATGACGATCGATGTGGCTGTCGGGTCGAACTGGTCGCCGCCGATTGCGGTGGTTGCAGACAGATCAAAGGCTTCGCTGCCGTTGCCGGTGTTCGTGACGGTAAAGCTTGTAACCTGGTTCGTTGCACCGGGCGCTACGGCTACAGGTCCAGGATCTGCGGTCGCAACAGTAACGTCCAGCAGCTCATCAACCTTGATATCCACCTGGTTCGAATTGGCGGTCTGCGAATTGCCGCCCGAGTCCGTGTAGGACGCCGTGGCGGTATTGCTGATCATCGTTCCTGCCGTGGTACCAGCAGCCATGGCTGACGAAGCATAGCCAATCGTCGCCGTTGTGACGACGAACGGCAGCACGCGCCAAAAACGCACATGCCTGATCGACCATCTGTAGTCGGTAACCATACCGAGTCCGAAAATTGTTGTCCCCAACCATCCCAATGCACTTGGAACGTCAAAGATTTGGTTAATGCTGCCTTGGGGATGTTTTGGGTCGATATGGAGGAAGAAATCGGCAGCTATCCGCCATATTCGGTTGCTCTGAAAGCAACGGCACAAGGCTTCGCCGCGGGCATTCTGTGGCCAGTTTGTCAAATTTTTGACACCTTGTGCCCTTGAGGAATTCGATTTCAAGCGCTGCCTTGACAGCAAATGCCGCGACGCCTAACAGCCGCGCCTCAACACCTTGCGCGGGTGTAGCTCAGTTGGTTAGAGCGCCGGCCTGTCACGCCGGAGGTCGCGGGTTCGAG
>CAYSCC010000271.1:0-3211 GCA_964429375.1 uncultured Chakrabartia sp. | reverse complement strand
GTTGAGCAGGTCGCGCTCGTGGCTGATGACGACCATCATTGCCGGATAGGATTTGAGGAAGTTCTCCAGCCAAAGGGTCGCTTCGAGATCAAGGTGGTTCGAGGGTTCGTCCAGAAGCAGCAGATCCGGCTCGGAAAACAACAGGGCGGCAAGGGCAACCCGCATTTTCCAGCCACCGGAAAAACTGTCCAGCGGCCGGGCCTGCATCGCATCGTCAAAGCCAAGGCCAACCAGAATACGTGAAGCGCGCGCGGGCGCGGTATAGGCATCAATGGCGATCAGCCGCTCGTGGATTTCCCCAAGTCGATCAGGATCCTGGCAGGTTTCGCTGTCATGCAGCAGGGCTGCCCGTTCGGTATCAGCGGCCAGCACCGTCTCGAACGGCGTGGCATCACCGGCCGGAGCTTCTTGCGCGATATAGCCGATCCGCGTCTTGCGCGGCATTTCAATCGATCCATCGTCCGGTTCAAGCTGGCCGATCATGACCTTCATCAGCGTCGATTTGCCAGCGCCATTGCGGCCGATCAGCCCGACACGGCTTTTCGGCGGCAGCGCAGCTGTCGCGCGATCCAGTATGGTGCGCCCGCCAAGGCGCACGGTGATACCGTTCAGATTGAGCATGGCGGCGCCCCTAGCACGGAATACCGGCCCCGGCCAGCGCGCCCGTCAGGCCCCAGTCTCACGCTTCAGCCTTACAACCGCCTCATCCAGAGCAGACAGGAACCGTGACCGATCCGCCTTTGAAAACGGAGGCGGTCCGCCAATGGAATCGCCATTGGCCCGCAGGTCAGCCATGATCGCGCGCGTAGCGATGGCATTGCCGATCGAGTTGCCCGTCAATGGCCTGCCATTGGGCGACAGCACTGTTGCCCCGGCTTTGAGGCATCGATCTGCAAGCAGAATGTCGGCCGTAATCACAATCGACCCGCGTCGCGCGCGTTCCGCGATCCAGTCATCTGCTGCATCAAAGGCCGAACCGACGATCATACGCGCGATCAACGAATGTGCCGGAATCCGAATCGGGCTATTGCACACGATCGTGACCGGACACTCATGCCGGAACGCAACCTTGTAGATTTCGTCCTTCACGGGACATGCATCGGCATCCACAAGGATGTCGGGCATTGTGCCCCTCAGTCTTCGGCGGCGATCGTGACCCTGAGACCGTCAAGTGCATCGCTGAACGCAATCTGGCACGACAGGCGAGACCGTTCATCCCGGTGATCCGAGCTTTCCAGAAGGTCATTCTCATCTTCGCTCATCGCGTCAACCTTGTCCGCAAAGGCAGGATCGACGTGAACATGGCAAGTTGCGCAGGAGCAGCAACCGCCGCACAGCGCGAGCAATTCGTCAAAGCCGGCGTCACGGATGATTTCCATGACTGAAAGCCCCGCCTGGGCCTCGATTGCGTGTTCCGTGCCGTCTCGCTTGGTGACGATCAGTTTTGCCATTTGCTCTTTCCCTGCCTATTCGATTAGCGGTTTGCGGGTTCGCTAGAGGCAAAATAAGGATTCTACAATGGGGTTGTCGGCTGAGCAGCTGAAGGCATCGCTAGATGCGCTTGCCGGAATCGAACCTCGCTTTGCCGCCGCCCTGTCGCAAGTCGGCTATCCCGAACCGCGCGTGCGCGCCAGGGGATATGAAACCCTCCTGCGGACGATCGTGGGCCAGCAAGTCAGCTTTCAGGCCGCGGCCTCCGTATGGTCCAAGCTCGAATCGGCACGAGGAGATCTGACCCGCCCCCATGCAATTATCGATGCATCGTTCGATGAATTGCGCGCATGCGGGCTATCGCGCCAGAAGCAGGGATATGCGCGCAGCCTTGCCGAACTTGTCCAGACCGGACGGCTTGACCTGCACAACCTTCCGGCAGACGATGAGGACGCCATTGCGCTCCTCACCGAGGTCAAGGGCATCGGGCGTTGGTCAGCGGAAATCTACCTGCTGTTTGCCGAAGGCAGGCCGGATATCTGGCCTGCAGGTGATCTTGCGGTTCAGATCGATGTGGGTCAGATCATGGGACTCGCCGAACGGCCCACCGAAAAACAGGTGCGCGAAATCGGAGAAGCCTGGCGTCCCCACCGCGGCGCCGCAGCCGTCTTTGCCTGGCACCACTACAAGACGCCGGGACTTTAGAAGGTCTCGGCAGGCTCGACGGTTTCGGCGCGTGCCGGTCTGGGTGTGTCTTTTGACGTGATGGCCGCTGCCTCGAGCAGGTCCAGCGCATGGTGCGAGTCAACATAGCGGCGGGCCATCGCGATCCAGCCTGAGGCCCTGGCGCGATTCGGAAGGCGAGAGATTTCTGCCAGGGCAAGGTCCACACGCCCCTCCTCGACCTGTCGCGTCGCCCTTTCGATTCGGGATTGCGGATCCACTGGGGCAGTGCCGGCCTGCCGGACGACAAAAATGCTTCCCAGACCATGCTTGAACTCTGACCACCAGTCTTCATCCGGCACGGTGCCCTCCAGTTCAGGGGCAATGGCAGCGAGGTCGCCCTGCAGCTGATCCAGTGTTACCGGCTTGCGAGCAGCGGCGATGATGGAGGCCACAGCCCTTGGCTGTGTCTCACCGAAACGCTGGGTCAAAAGGCCTTCGATATAACCAAGCCCGATCCCGCGATCGAGCGCGCGGCGGGCGGCAAATGCCACCAGCAGGGCTTCTGCACGTGCACCGCTGCCGGCTCCCACAGCCGACCCGGCAGCTTCCACTTTTGCCATCCTTGCCTCAACCTCGGCAATGCGGGCAGAAAGGTCCGGCCCTGTCACGGTCGGCGCAGGAAGAGGAATCGCCTGGTTGGCAGGAAGGCTGGATGCGACTGGAGCCTTGCCTGTCCCAGGCACTCCAAAGAGCCATTGCCGGGCCCCGTCCCACTTTGAAAGGCCCCAGCCCATTGCGGCAATCCCGGCAAGGAACGCAAAGCCAAACAGCAGCGCAAGCGACTTTACCGACCTCGGCTTACGCGGGCCGACCCCACCGGCGCGTGCGTCATAATCCATCAGCAAATCCCGTCCAAGCCTAGCGGCAAAGGCGCGCCGCTTCCTCAAGCAGAGCCTCATCGCGCGGTTCGGCGGCAATCGCAACCTTTTCCCAACCCGGACCCGCAGCAACGGCGGCATTGGCGCTGATTGCGGCCAGCACGATATGCGCACGAAGCTCGGGATCCACCAGTTCTGCAAGGCGGGCCGCGGCTCTTGGGGAATGGACCATTGCC
>CAYSCC010000270.1:0-3212 GCA_964429375.1 uncultured Chakrabartia sp. | reverse complement strand
CTGCCCTGGGTGATTTCCGTGCTCGCTTCGGTGGGGGCTGTGGCCCTTGCGCTGCTGGTCGGCTCTGATCCGATCGGGCAGGCAGGGCTTGCTGCACGCTGGACAGCACGGGCCGGATTTCCGCTCCTTATCCTGACCTATAGTGCTTCATCGCTTGTCCGCATCTGGCCCAATGACTGGACCAGAGCCTTGTTGCGCTGGCGCAGGCAATGGGGGCTGGGTTTCGCATTGGTGCACATTGTGCATCTGGTAGCTCTGACCACACTGAACATCCTGATCGGGGAAGTCCCCGATGCCTCAAGACTCATTGGCGGCGGCGGAGCCTATGTGCTGCTGTTCGCCATGGTGCTCACGTCCAATGATGCGTCGATGCGTGCCATGGGGATCTGGTGGAAGCGGCTGCACACGCTCGGCATCCACTGGCTGTGGGCCGTTTTCACGTTCAGCTATTTCGGACGCATGTTCGACCCGGCCCGCATGACGCAGGGCCTGATCTTCTTTCCTGTCTGCCTGGCAGCGCTTGGCCTCAGGCTCATGGCCCGGGCCAAGTCGCGGCGGGCACTGGCCTAACGGGCGCCTGTCTTGCGGACCGCGCCCTTGTGGGCGCCGACGCCACCTTGCTTGCGATGCGGGCGAAACGAGCGGCGGGCCCGATCGGCCTCTGTGCGCTCCGGCCGGTCTGTGCGCGAACGATCCCGGCTGGGATCGTGGCGCTGTGCGGCAGGCTTGTTGGCCGGCTTGGGGAGGCGGGCCTTGAGTTCGTCGAAATTTGCAGGAAGTGGCACCGGATTGAGCCTCACGCCGGTCAGGCGTTCAATCTGGCGGAGCCAACCCTTTTCCTCTCCAGCGACATAGGAAATCGCGATTCCGTCTGCACCGGCCCGGGCCGTGCGGCCAATACGATGGACATATTGTTCCGGGACGTTGGGCATGTCGAAGTTGAACACGTGACTGACCCCGGAAACATCGATGCCGCGAGCGGCGATGTCTGTCGCAACAAGAATCCTGATTTCGCCCTTCCGGAATGCCTGGAGCGCTTGCGTGCGGTTGGCCTGGGACTTGTTGCCATGGATCGCGGCGCAGCCGATCCCGGCTGCCTGCAGGTGTTTGACAATCCTGTCGGCGCCATGCTTGGTGCGTGAAAACACAAGCGCGCGATCAATCTCTTCCTTGCCTAGCTGGATCGTCAGCAAAGCCTGCTTTTCGATCTGATTCAGGAATGTCACATACTGCTGAACCCGCTCTGCAGTCGAGGCAACGGGCGTGACTGCAACCTTCACGGGATCGGTCAGGAATCGGTCCCCAAGGTCGGCGATCGACTTTGGCATGGTTGCCGAAAAGAACAGCGACTGGCGATTCTTCGGGAGCATCTTGTCGATCTGTTTCAAGGGTACGATGAATCCGAGATCAAGCATCTGGTCTGCTTCATCGAGTACGAAAATCTCGACGTCCTTCAACGTCACGGCGCGTTGCTGGACCAGGTCAATCAGGCGGCCGGGCGTCGCGACAAGGACATCGACGCCCTGGCCCAATGCCTTGATCTGTCGGCCGATCGGCACTCCGCCGAAAACGGTTTCAACCGAAACCTGCATCTGACGACCATAGTCACGGAACGATGCGCCAATCTGGGCTGCCAGTTCGCGGGTGGGCGACAGGACAAGCATGCGGCATGAACGCTGGACGCGCGGTTTGGGATTGCGATGGAAAAAATCAAGCGACGGCAAGGCAAAGGCTGCCGTCTTGCCGGTCCCTGTCTGCGCAATGCCGCAGATATCGTGTCCAGCAAGCAATGGTGGGATCGCCTGAAGCTGGATTGGCGTCGGTGTGGAATAGCCCTTTGCGGCAAGCGCGGAGAGCAACGGCTTGGCAAGGCCAAGGTCGGAAAACTGGGTCAAAATCGTGTCTCGTCTCAATAGTGCGAGGGCCTGCACACCAAGTGCAGGCGCAAGCGGGGTCAAATTTGACAACCCGCGTGAAAAGGGAAGCCTTGTGGCATGGCGCTCCATGGCGCTGGCCTGTGCCGCAACCGTTAGACTGGTGCGACCCTTCACGCTGGCCAGCAGACGCAATTCCCGCAAGAATTGCTGCGCTGCACAAGCGCATAGGCCGTGAAAGACGGAAAAGCAAGGCATAAAGGGAAATTGCCTTGATCGCCGATCCATCCGCCCCCATTTAAGGCGCATGTTGATCGAAACCGAATCCACACCCAACCCCTCGACCCTCAAGTTCCTTCCGGGCCGCATCGTCATGGAGGCGGGCACGCGAGACTTTGCCACGCCGGAAGAGGCGGAGGCATCGCCGCTGGCTGAAATGCTGTTCAGCCTTGGCGACGTTGAAGGCGTGTTTTTCGGGCGGGACTTCGTGTCCGTCACGGCCGGACCGGGCTCTGACTGGTCGCGGCTCAAGCCGGATGTGCTTTCCGTGCTGCTTGATCATTTCACGGCCGGCATGCCCCTGTTCAAGCCTGCCAGCGCAGGGTTCACGGTCCCGGCAGAGGCTCAATCCTTCACGGACGATCCGGCAGATGAAGATATCATTGTCCAGATCAAGGAATTGATCGAAACGCGCGTTCGGCCTGCCGTGGCCAATGATGGCGGTGATATTGTCTATCAGGGGTTCGACAAGGGGAAGGTCTTCCTCAAGATGCAGGGCGCCTGTTCAGGTTGCCCGTCTTCGACGGCGACACTCAAGCATGGCATCGAATCGCTGCTCAAACACTATGTCCCCGAGGTCACTGAAGTTCTCGCAGTCTGACTCATTTTTCCAAGGAAAGGTTGTCCATGTCCAAACCGCTCGATCCCGCGGCGCTTGATCAGTTGTTCCGCACGGCCCGGACCTATAACGGCTATCTGGACAGGCCGGTTTCGCAGGAACAGATGGATGCGATCTGGGAGCTGATGAAATTCGGGCCGACGTCAGCAAACGCACTGCCGGCGCGTCTCGTCTGGTGTACAAGCGCGGAGGCCAAGGACAAGCTGGCGGCACTGGCAATGCCTGCAAATGGGGACAAGATTCGTAAGGCGCCCGTGACGGTCATCATCGGAATGGACCTTGAATTCTACGAACAGCTGCCGGAACTTTTTCCGCACGCGGATGCGCGGAGCTGGTTTGCCGGCAGTCCGGAGTTGGCCGAGGCAACGGCGTTTCGCAATTCTTCCCTTCAGGGGGCCTATTTCATTCTTGCTGCCCGAGCGCTGGGCCTCGACGACCGC
>CAYSCC010000269.1:0-3222 GCA_964429375.1 uncultured Chakrabartia sp. | reverse complement strand
ATGTGGTTTCACAATGATATCCGGGTGGATGACTGGTTTGTCTATGTCATGGAGAGTGACTGGAGCGGGGCCAGCCGCGGTATCAACCATGGCTGGTTCTACCGGCAGGATGGAACGCTGATTGCATCTGTCGTGCAGGAAGGCCTGTTGCGCTGCGCCCCTCCGGCATAGACCGCTATTTTGCTTGATTTGGCGGCCTTGTTCGCCTAGGCGCTCCGCCTCTCCGGTTCAGAATCGAAGAGTCGCGCGGGAGGGCTTCTCCGGAAACCTGCTTGACCGCTCAATTTGATCCACGGCCCTTGGGCTTTGGAAACAGAATGAAAGGAGGCCGTCATGGCCAAGAAGATCAGCGGCTATATCAAGCTGCAAGTGCCGGCGGGGGCCGCAAACCCGTCACCGCCGATTGGCCCGGCCTTGGGTCAGCGCGGCGTGAACATCATGGAATTCTGCAAGGCATTCAACGCCGCGACCGGCGACCTTGAAAAGAACATGCCGATTCCGACGATCATTACCGTCTATGCGGACAAGAGCTTCTCCTTCACGACGAAGAGCCCTCCGGCAACCTTCCTCATCAAGAAGGCGCTGAACCTCAAGTCCGGTTCGAAGGAACCGGGCAAGGTTTCGGCAGGCAAGATCAAGAAGTCGCAGCTCGCCGAGATCGCTCAGGCGAAGATGGCCGATCTCAACGCGAACGACATTGAAGCCGCCGTCCAGATCATTGCCGGCTCTGCCCGCGCAATGGGTCTCGAGATTGTGGAGGGCTGACATCATGGCATTTCAAAGCAAGAAGGCAAAGAAGCTCGCTGCCGAGGTGGATCGCAACAAGCTGCACGGTGTCGATGAAGCCATCGCGATCGTGAAGGCCAATGCAACGTCCAAGTTTGACGAAACAGTGGAAGTGGCGATTGCACTGGGTGTTGATCCGCGTCATGCCGACCAGATGGTTCGTGGCGTTGTGACCCTCCCGAAGGGAACCGGCAAAACCGTCCGCGTTGGTGTGTTTGCGCGTGGAGACAAGGCTGAAGAAGCCAAGGCCGCCGGAGCGGACGTGGTTGGCGCGGAAGACCTGCTGGAAATCTGCCAGTCGGGCAAGATCGAGTTCGAGCGCTGCATCGCAACGCCGGACATGATGGGTCTTGTCGGACGCCTCGGCAAGGTGCTCGGTCCCAAGGGCCTGATGCCGAACCCGAAGCTTGGAACGGTCACACCCAACGTGGGCGAAGCCGTCAAGGCGGCCAAGGGTGGCCAGATCGAATATCGCGTCGAAAAGGCCGGCATCATTCATGCCGGAATCGGCAAAGCCAGTTTTGCGGCTGAAGACCTGCGGACCAATTTCGATGCGCTGGTCGATGCCGTGGTCAAGTCCAAGCCATCAGGCGCAAAGGGCAAATATTTGAAGAAGGCTGCGCTCAGCTCCACCATGGGGCCAGGCGTCAAGCTCGACGTCGCGGAATTGAGCGCGGCGTAACGTCATTCTGCCCCTGCGCATGCAGGGGCGGGACCGTCCGAGACAGCAGGTGGAGCGTGCACGCGGTCCTTAATGTCCTGCCGAGACGGGGAATGGACTTTTCCGGCCATAGCCATGGCCGCCTTTCCCCTCGGACCTAGGCCAAAGGGTGCGGCTGCGCACCTGGCGGCAAAGCCGCGCCTGCAGATGGTCTGCAGGCGCTTGTTGAGGAGAATGGCATGGATCGTGCTCAAAAACCGATAGTGGTCGAAGAGCTGAACCGCGTCTTCAACGAGGTCAATGTGGTGATTGTCACCCGCAACCTCGGCCTGACTGTTGCCCAGTCGACAGCACTCAGGAACAAGATGCGCGAAGGCGGAGCGACCTACAAGGTTACGAAGAACAGTCTCGCCAAGATCGCAACCAGGGGCACAGTGTATGAATCGATCAGCGACTTGCTGACCGGTCCAGTTGCGCTGGCGTCCTCCATTGACCCGGTGGCAGCCGCAAAGATTGCCGTCGAGTTCGCCAAGACGAATGACAAGTTGGAAATCGTCGGCGGCGCAATGGGGAGCACTGTCCTTGATGTGAACGGCGTGAAGGCCTTGGCAACAATGCCTTCGCTGGATGAATTGCGCGCCAAGATCGTGGGCCTTGTACAGGCACCCGCGACCAAGGTTGTCCAGATCGTCCAGGCACCGGCTGGCCAGTTGGCCCGCGTCTTTGGCGCCTATGGCGCGAAGGAAGCCGCGTAACCCGCATTTCGACCTGTTGAACATGAAACTTCGGGCCGAACGGGCCCAATTGGAGACTTAAAATGGCTGATTTGAACAAGATTGTAGAAGACCTTTCCGCCCTGACCGTCATGGAAGCGGCTGAACTTTCGAAGCTGCTCGAAGAAAAATGGGGCGTTTCGGCTGCTGCTGCCGTTGCGGTCGCAGCGCCTGCTGCGGGCGGTGCTGCGGCTCCGGCTGCTGAAGAGCAGACCGAATTTGACGTGATCCTGACCGGCGACGGCGGCAACAAGATTGCGGTCATCAAGGAAGTCCGCGCCATCACCGGCCTGGGCCTTACCGAAGCCAAGGCTGCCGTGGAAGCAGCGCCCAAGGCGATCAAGGAAGGCGTGTCGAAGGACGAAGCCGCCAAGATCAAGGCGCAGCTCGAAGCTGCCGGCGCGACGGTCGAACTCAAGTAGGCCTGTTTGGCCTGTTTGCCCCGCCGCAAATCGGGGCTCGGCAAAGAAGGGCGGTTCCTGCGGGAGCCGCCCTTTTTGTTTGGTCTTCATCGACCAAAGCCAAGCTGCATTCGACGAAGCCGGTTGTCTTTGGCGCATTGCTGGCGCAGCTTTGCAACCCTGCTTGAACTTGAACCAGAGGAATGATCTTGAAACAGGCAATATTGATTGCAGCACTGCTGGCTTCGCCGCTTCTCGCCAAGACAGCTGCTCCGGACTGGCTGGCCATACCCCAGCGTGCAGAATCCGATGCGAAGCTGGATGCTGCCCGCAAGCCGATTGAGACGCTCACCTTTCTTGGCATCAGGAAAGGTGACAGCGCCCTCGATTATGAAGCGGGTGGCGGATATTATACGGAGATCATGGCACAGGCGGTTGGCCCCAAGGGCCATGTGACGGCCTGGTTGGCGTCCCAGTTTGCCGGCGATGCGAAGGGCAAAGCGAAATGGGCAGGCATCCTTGCCCGCACTCCCAATATCCATGCCCTCGAACAGCCGTTCGAGGAATTCCAGGCGCCTGCGAACAGTTATGACTTTGTCCT
>CAYSCC010000268.1:0-3234 GCA_964429375.1 uncultured Chakrabartia sp. | reverse complement strand
GATGGGCGACGGCCTTCTTCATTACCCGCGCAGATTTGACGACCTGGGGCAGGAACATCTTTCCGGAACCGAAAAGGTCCCCAACGACGTTCATGCCATCCATCAGCGGACCCTCGATAACCTCGATCGGTCGGGCAGCCTGGGTCCTCGCTTCTTCGGTATCGTCCACGATATAGGTATCGATGCCTTTGACCAGCGCATGTTCGAGGCGTTTGGAGACAGGCCAGCCCCGCCATTCCTCTGCTGCCTTCTCCGCTACTGCGTCGGTTCCCTTGAATCGTTCGGCCAGCGCAACCAGTCGTTCTGTCGCGTCGTCCCTCCGGTTCAGGATTACATCCTCGCAAGCCTCGCGCAGTTCGGGGTCGATGGTATCGTAAATGTCGAGCTGGCCCGCGTTTACGATACCCATGTCCATGCCAGCCGGAATGGCATGGTAGAGAAAGATGGAATGCATTGCGCGGCGCACAGGCTCATTGCCACGAAAACTGAAAGAGAGATTGGACAGGCCACCGGATATATGGACATGAGGGCAACGGGCACGGATGTCTCGCGCAGCCTCAATAAAATCGACCGCATAATTGTTGTGTTCTTCAATCCCGGTTGCGACCGCAAAGATATTCGGGTCGAAAATGATGTCTTCCGGCGGGAATCCGATACCCGTCAGCAAGGCATAGGCCCGCTCGCAAATCTCAACCTTGCGGGCCCTGGTGTCTGCCTGCCCGGCTTCGTCGAACGCCATCACGACAACGGCAGCGCCATAGGCCATGCACTTGCGCGCATGTTCCAGGAACTGGGCTTCGCCCTCCTTCATGCTGATCGAATTGACGATCGGCTTGCCGGATACGCATTTCAGGCCTGCTTCGATCACACTCCATTTGGAGCTGTCAATCATCACGGGCACGCGTGCGATGTCTGGCTCTGCCGCAATCAGCTTGAGGAATGTTGTCATGGCCCTTTCGGCGTCGAGCAGGCCTTCATCCATGTTGACGTCAATGATTTGCGCGCCATTTTCGACCTGCTGGCGCGCAACGTCCACCGCCTTGGCATAGTCGTCAGCCATGATGAGCTTCTTGAACGCGGCAGAGCCGGTAACGTTCGTGCGTTCGCCGACGTTGACGAAAGTTGCAGTTTGGGCGGTTTGCATCATTTCGGCCAATCAGGCAGCCAGGATCATGGGTTCGAGGCCAGCAAGTCGTGTGGCCACAGGCGGCGAGCTGGGCTGGCGCGGGGCAAGTCCTTCGACGGCCCTGGCAATGGCGGCAATGTGGCCAGGGGTTGACCCACAACATCCGCCAAGGATGTTAACCTGGCCGTCAACGGCCCAATCACGGACAAGCGCTGCTGTCTCTTCCGGGAGTTCGTCATATGCGCCAAGGTCATTGGGCAGTCCTGCATTGGGATAGACCATGACCAGCGTGTCGGCGATCTGGGAAAGCGCGCGCACATGCGGGCGAAGCTGTTCCGCGCCGAATGAACAGTTGAGGCCGACCGTGACGGGCCGGGCATGGCGGACCGCATGCCAGAAGGCCTCCACCGTATGGCCAGACAGATTGCGACCAGACAGATCGGTCAGGGTCATTGACAACATCAAGGGGACATCTCGTCCCAGATCCTGTTGCGCCTCAAGCCCGGCCATGATTCCTGCCTTGGCGTTCAGCGTGTCGAACACGGTTTCGATGAGGATGAAATCAACGCCACCTTCAAGAAGAGCATCAATCTGCTCACGATAGACATCCTTCAGCGTGTCGAAGTCAATTTCCCTGTATCCCGGATCATTGACATCCGGCGAGAGAGACAAGGTCTTGTTGGTTGGCCCGATGGCACCAGCAACGAAACGCGGCCTGCCATCGGCGGCTGCGTCATCGGCGGCCCTTCGCGCGATGCGTGCCGATGCCCTGTTGATCTCCGCAACGAGATGTTCGGCCCCATAGTCTGCCTGGCTAATTCGATTGGCCGAAAACGTGTTCGTCGACACAATGTCTGATCCGGCAGCGAGATACGCCCGCGTGATGGCGTCTACGACATCGGGCCGGGTCAAAGCCAGCAGGTCATTGTTGCCCTTCTGGTCGCGGGCAAGTCCAAGGGTCCCGGCATAGGCCGCTTCATCCAGTTTGTAATTCTGGATTTCGGTCCCGAACGCACCATCAGTGAGGAGTATGCGGCGTGCAGCTGCCGCCCTCAGGGCTTCGCGTGGTGTCATTTTGCAGACTCCTTTGGTCGCAGGCCCAAAAGGTGGCAGATTGCGTAACTGAGCTCTGCGCGGTTCAGCGTGTAAAAATGGAAATGGCGCACGTCTTCCGCATACAACCGGCGGCAAAGGTCGGCGGCCGCCGTCGCGGCAACAAGCTGGCGGGCAGCCGGCAATTCGTCCAGACCTTCAAACAGGCGACCAAGCCAGACTGGCAAATGGGTGCCACACATCGAAGCCATGCGCTGGATGGCTGCAAAATTGGTCACGGGCATGATGCCCGGCGTCAATTCGGCGTCGATGCCGGCTGCCGATACCCGGTCACGAAACCGCAGATAGGTTTCTGGCTCAAAGAAGAACTGCGATATTGCCCGGCTGGCTCCGGCGTCGAGCTTTCGCTTCAGATTGTCTAGGTCAGCATCGGCGCTTGGGGCGTCAGGATGGGTTTCAGGGTAACAAGCTACCGAAATTTCGAACGGCGCAATTTTCATCAACCCTGCCACGAGGTCGGCTGCGGAGGAATATCCCTGTGGGTGCGGTGCAAATTTTTCGCCCGCGATTGACGGATCACCGCGCAGGGCAACGATGTGACGGACGCCTGCATCCCAATAGGCGCGAGCGACATCATCCACTTCGGCTTTCGACGCATCGACACAGGTCAGATGGGCTGCAGCAGGCGCACGCGTTTCACGAACGATGCGGGCCACCGTTGCGTGCGTTCGTTCGCGGGTTGATCCGCCAGCGCCGTAGGTGACAGACACAAAGCGCGGGCCCAATGGCTCAAGTGTCTTCAGAGTCTCCCAAAGCGCCAGCTCCATTCTCTCTGTCTTTGGCGGGAAGAACTCGAAACTCACCTGTGCATCGCCTGGCAGTCCCGCAATTGGCAGAGACGCGAAGCCTTGCGCCGAATCCGTATGCGTCGGGGATGGGTTGCTCATGCCGCTACGACCTTCAAAAGGGTTTCGCGGCGTTTGCGAGCGCGCCAGAGTTTTACGGTCAGGGTCCCGCCTTGCAGTGTGTCAATCAGATCGCATTCCAGGCCGGCC
>CAYSCC010000267.1:0-3236 GCA_964429375.1 uncultured Chakrabartia sp. | reverse complement strand
AGCAGACGATCGTGCGCATGCCAATACGGTTCAGGCCATCGGTCAGGCCAACACTCGTTGTTGTCTTGCCTTCGCCCGCAGGCGTTGGCGTGATCGCTGTGACAAGGATCAGCTTCCCGCGCGGGCGATCCTTGACGGCATTGACCAGATCGAGGCTGACCTTGGCCTTGTGGTGACCATAAGGCACCAGGTGCTCCGGCGCTATGTCCAGCGTCTCCTTGGCCAGGGACAGGATGGGCGCCATATGAGCGGCCCGGGCAATGTCGATGTCCGGCGCGCCCGGCGGTGGCAACTCATTTTCTTGCATGCTCATAACTCAGTGCGAAAACGCCCCCTCTTCATTAGAATTGCCTGACGGAAATAAGAGACCCGCGCCAAACGAATGGCGCGATTTGGTTCAAAGGGCTGGATTTCTCAATTCCAATTTATCCAACCGCCATAAAGTAATCGCTACCATTTTGTGCGCTAATGAAGTTGCCCCAACAAGCGGCTCAATCATCGCCAAGGGTCAACAGCTCTTCCAGCCATGGCAGCTTTGATACAATATCCGGAAAGACTTCCTCTTTCAGGATCAGCCGGCATTCTTCAACCAACGTGCGCGGAGCCGTCCCAAGGATTTGCTCACGCGCAACCATTGTCATGCGGCGGCCGAATTTCCCCCGAACGATCGGCTGCACGGTCAGCTCTTCAAAAATGCCGGGAACCTGAAAAAGGCAGAGAGGCGTCGTAATTCCCCAGCCAAGCCCGTAGGACACAGCCTTGGCGTGGCCGACCACGGAATCAAATTCAATCTGGCTCGGGAATTTAAGCTGAAGGCGACTGAGCTGCGCTTCGGTCTGTCGCCCAGCGGAAGACCGCAGCGAGAACCGGATAAGGGTACTGTCGGCCAGATGTGGGCCCAATTCCTGTGGCAGGGAAAAATCCTTGGGGAAGATCAGGACATAGGGTTCGGTAAAAACGCTGTAGCGTTCGACATCAATCATGTCGGAGGTGTTGCTTTCCTCCGTGATGATCAGGTCTGCCGCATGCGTATTGAATTTGGCGCGCTGCTCCGGCATCAAGCCATTGGAAATGCGCCAGAATTTTGCGATGTCGGATCTGCGACGATAGAGCCGAGGCCCGAGCACATTGGCAAGGCTTTCCGGCATGGCAATGTTGAGTGAGGGCAACTCTCCGCTGTCGCTTTCAGTCGCTTCGACAAAAGCGTGTTGAAGGTCGCCGATGATCTTCTGGCTCTGGCGAAGCAGAACCTGGCCAACCTTGGTGAGGATGATCGGTCGCATGCCCCGATCGAACAATTGCCGACCCACAGTCTCTTCCAGTCCGGCAATGATTTGCGACACTCCGGACTGGGTCAGCCCCAGAACCTTGGCGGCTTGGGTCATGCTGCCTTGTTCCGCGGTGGTGACAAACACCTGCAGCGTCCGAAACTCAAAATTGTGCGGAACTTGAGCCTTGCTCATCAGCGGCGGCGGTTTGAATAGCGTACCATTAGCGCTACTTATAATGTATGCTGCTGCATCGCTCAAGCGAAAGCTCGCGGCATGTGAATGCAGAGTCGTTCATGATATGCGAGCGCCCTGTCTCCTCAGTTCATCCTGAACAGCGCGAAGGTCGACAGCGGCGAAATCGCGGCCTGACTTTACGGCAATTGCAGCCGCAACTCCGGCGCCCTGACCTGCCACTGCGCAGCACATCATGTTGCGGACTGCGGCATGGCTCACCTTGTCCCCACCGATCACACGGCCCGTGACCAGCAGGCTCTTCACACCCTTAGGCAACATCGAACGATACGGGACGTGAAAGTAGCGTCCAGTTGTCGGGAGGATCAGATAACCATAGCCATCGATGAATTCCGGGAAGATGCCGATCGCGTCTTCGAACCGCCCCTGTTCGAGGACATCCGCGCTTGTCATGTTGTAAAGGGCATCAATCTTGCGCGTATCACGAATCCCAAGCGTCATTCCGAAGTTGCGAAGCTTTGCATCCTCGCATCCCGGCATGAAGGATTTGAGCGCTTGGATCGCATGCATGGCCTGTTTGCGCCCCGCCATTTCCCCATGCGTGAGTGCATCAGGATCTGTACCGTCGAGATAGAGGTGACACATATTGAGGTAAGTCAGGTCGCCTTGGTCGGACACCGTGCCCCAAGTGCCCGCCATGGTTTTCACACTGTCTGGAATCAGACCAGCCTCCAGGGCTTTCTGAAAAGGTTTCCTCAGGAATGGCGAGAACATCTCGTCTTCCTTGCCGCTGGTGATGACTTCCCATTCACCGCCCACAGCCCAATCGCCATAGGTCTGGGGATCGGCTTTGACGGCATCAATGAACCGGGCCTTGTTGACGCCGCACATCGAAAACATGACCGAGACCGACATCATCTCGTCTACCGGATGCTTGTGCGTCGGCACCCCAGCGCGATACGCGATATCGGCATCGCCTGTCGCATCAATCACGCGCTTCGCAAGAATGGCCTCGCGCCCGGCCTTGCTCTCAACAATCACACCGCGGATCGTGTCGCCGCCCATGATCGGCGCCACGCAAAGGCGGTGCAGCATCGGGATGACGCCTGCCTCTTCAACAAGTGCGTCAGCGACCACCTTGAAGCCTTCTGCATCCAGACTGTGGCTGATCGATTGCGGCTCTGGCATCGCAGCGCCCATTGCCTTGGCGCGCTCTTCAAATTCCCGTCCGATGCCCTCACTGTCGATTGTCTGGGGGTGGCGATACCAGGCAAAGCCTTCGACACCCACTTGCGTGATATTGCCGCCAAAACAGCCATACCGTTCCAGCAAGACGGTCTCGACGCCTGCTCGCGCGGAGGCAAGTGCAGCTGCAAGTCCCCCAGGCCCCGATCCGACAACAAGGACGTCTGTTTCCCGAATGACGGGAGTTGTTCTTGCCGCTTCTGTGATCGTGGGATTCATCGTTGCGAGCTTTCCCAGTTTTCGGCGACATAATACGCTGCGTTTGACGGCGCGAGTAATGGCTTGCCAAGAATATGATCGGCGCCCTTTTCGCCAATCATGATGGTTGGCGCATTGAGATTGCCTGTTGTGATTGACGGCATGATGGAACTGTCGACGATGCGGAGCCCATCGACGCCGATCACGCGCAGCTCCGGATCAACCACAGCCATGGAATCCGAGGGATCACCCATTTTACAGGTGCAGGACGGGTGCAACGCGCTTTCGACATGGTCAGCGATGAAGGCATCAATCTGTTCATCGGTTACG
>CAYSCC010000266.1:0-3256 GCA_964429375.1 uncultured Chakrabartia sp. | reverse complement strand
GGCAAGGATCTGACCGATAGCGGCGTCCAATCAGGCAAGATTGCGCAGGTGCTGGGAGGCCAAAAGCCGGAAGGCCTGATCTACGAAATGTTCCTTGACGAGAAGGGAGAGAAAATCTCCAAATCCAAGGGCAACGGCCTCAGCCTGGAACAATGGCTGAGTTATGGCACGCAAGAGAGCCTGGCATTCTATGCCTATCGTGAACCGAAGAGCGCGAAGCAGTTGCACCTCGGGGTTGTTCCGCGTGCGGTTGACGAATATTTTCAGTTTCGCGGAAACTATGCGAGCCAGCCCATCGAGCAAAGGCTCGGAAACCCTGTGCACCACATACACAACGGCCATGTTCCCGATGCCGTGCCACCGCTCACTTATGGCCTGCTGCTCAACCTGGTGAGTCTGCCGGGGCTGGGCGACAAGACCATTGTCTGGAATTTCGTCCAGAAGTATGCGCCGGGCACTTCGCCGGAATCCCATCCCGAACTTGACGCGCTCATTGGCCTTGCGATCAATTATGCGCGTGATTTTGTTGTGCCGACGCTCAAGCGCCGCGCGCCGCTGGGTCTTGAAGTCGATGCACTGCACCGACTTGATACCGAACTCGCTGCCCTGCCTGAGGGCGCGAGCGCGGAAGATATTCAGAATATCGTCTATGAAATCGGAAAGACCGGGGGGTTCGATAACCTGCGGGACTGGTTCAAGGCGTTATATGAAACACTGCTCGGATCCAGCGCAGGCCCTCGCATGGGCAGTTTCATCGCCCTTTATGGCGTGGAGAACAGTCGCAAGCTGATTGGCGAATCGCTGAGCTGAACACCCGGGGCGGTCGCGCAGCATTGGCTGCTCGACGGCACGAGCGAGCGCCATTATCGCTGCAGCAATGTCTGCAACCGTCTTGCGCATACTCGCAGGTCTCTTCGCGCTACCGGCCCTGGCCTTCGCATCGCTGACTTTCATGGCCCCTCGCAGCTCGCTGTCTGATGCGGCAGCCATCTATCCCTTCTGGCTGGTCCCAGCGCTGTTGCTGGTCACGGCTGCCGGGTTCTGGTGGACCATGCCGATGCGGAAACTCGTTCCGATCGTCATGGTCCTGCCGATTATCCTTTGGTCGCTGGCTTTTGGCCTGGTGATTGCAATCGGTTATCTTGCGGGCTGAGTGTTACCGGGCCGCCTTTTTCTTTGAAGAGATCCAGTCGTCGATCTTCTTTTCGAGCACGGCCATCGGCAATGCTCCCGTCATGAGCACCTGTGCGTGGAAGTCGCGCGGGTCAAACCCGTCGCCCAGCGCCGCTTTGGCGCGCGCCTTGAGCTTGAGAATGGTGAGCTGCCCCACCTTGTAAGCAAGTGCCTGACCGGGAATGGCGATATAGCGTTCGACTTCGGCCGTGGCATCGGTGCGGCTCGTGCCGGAATTGTCGAGCATGTACTGGATCGACTGGTCACGGGTCCACCCTTTGGCATGGATACCGGAATCGACCACAAGGCGCATGGCCCGCAGCATTTCGTCATTGAGCCCGCCAAAGCGATAGTAGGGATCGCTTTCAACGCCCAATTCCTTCCAGAGCGTCTCCGCATAAAGCCCCCAGCCTTCGGCATAGGCCGTGTTTCCGCCGAACCTCATGAAGCTCGGCAGTGCTTCATTTTCCTGGGCAAGGCTGATCTGGAAATGATGTCCGGGCACGGCCTCATGAAGGTAGAGTGTCTCGCTTTCCGGCTTTGATCGCGAAGGCAAGTCATAGCTGTTGTAATAGAAGACGCCTGGGCGGGATCCATCCGGCGTGCCGGCATTGTACGAGCCACCCGCGTCCGTCTTTTCGCGGTAATCCGGCACCGGCCGGATCTCCAACGGACTCTTCGGAATGGTTGAGAATTGTTCGCGAACCCGTTCATCCACCTTGCGGCCAATAGCAAGGAAGGTGTCGCGCATGTCTTCCTTTGAAGAGAACCTGAACTTGGGGTCTGTACGGAAATAGTTGAAGAAGGCCTTCAAATCGCCATTGAAGCCGGTCTTAGTACGGATATCTTCCATTTCCCGCTTGATGCGCGCCACTTCGCTCAGGCCGAGGTTGTGGACTTCCTCAGCGCTCATCTTGACCGTGGTGTTGGATTCAATGAGATAATCATACAGCTTCTTGCCGCCCGGCATCGCGACAAGGCCCACGCCATCTCGGGCGACAGGCAGATATTCATTCTTCAGGAAATCCCGCAGGCGCACATAGGCTGGAACGATGCCAAGCTTGATCACGTCGGCATACTCGGTCCGAAGCCTGGATTGGTCCGCAGCACCAATCCCTTCCGGAAAGGTCTTGACCGGGCCGTAAAAGGTCGAGCCTTCAACGCCTTGCGCAATCTGAAGGTTCAGCTGATCAATCACGTTGTTCACGACCAGCTTGGGCTGCACGACCCCGGTTTTCATGCCTTCGCGAAACCGTTCAATCGCGCGGTCGAGCAGGATCACATACTCCCTGTGACGTTTCAGATTATTGTCATAATCCTGAACGGTCTTGAACGGAGCAGCTCCCTGTCCCGACGCAAAGTCGGGATAAAAGGTGTGAAATCCGAAAAAGTGATCGATCGGGCGCACAGCCACGAGCCCAAGGATGTCGGGCTGCAGTCCGCGCAGATTGGTTTCCGACTGCCACTTGAAAACATCATAGGCGATCTGGTCGGTGGGGTTGAGGGCAGCCCGGTCAATCGCTGCGAGCTGCGAAAGATCCTGCTCGGCAGCCTTGCGTTCAGCAGCAAAATAGTCGTCAGTGATATAGTCGCCCAAGCGATCCGCGTACCGCAGGTCACCGCGAAAAAGTGCGCTGATCGGGTTGCGCTTGAGGTTTGCCTCATCACTGTCCGTAAAGAGCTGTTTCAGGCGTGCATCAGCAGATTGGTCCTGTTCGGCCGCAGCAAGAACTGGCGTGGCAATGGCAAGCGGCGACAGGCTCGCGAGCAGGACAGCGGCAAAGCGAAGGGACATCAGGCAAATCTCCGGAATAAAAAGTTTGGGTTTGCTGTTGCACTACAGCCTGCCGACGCAAAAACAAAAATGTTCGATCAACGTACAACGCGTGTCGACAAAAGCCCCCTTGAGGCGAAATCGCCTCCAGGGGGCATGATCGTCACTGCGGCCGAGGCTGGCTTACCAATAGAAGTCGCGGATCACACTACGCACGATTCCCGTGCGAATATCGATCAGCAGCACATCATCATAGTGGCGGACCCAGCGCTGCGTTCCATAGGCCGGTGGCAGCCGATAATAGCCCGG
>CAYSCC010000265.1:0-3258 GCA_964429375.1 uncultured Chakrabartia sp. | reverse complement strand
CCGGCCGAGTCACGACCGTTGCGCGATGAACCGCCTGCTTTTTTATGTGCCATGGTTCAAAACTCCTTATTCGGCAGCGTCGGCTTTTTTGGCCGCTGGCTTCTTTGCGGCTGGCTTTGCCTCTGCCTTGGGAGCAGCTGCCTTCTTGCTTGCGGCTTCCTTGGCAGGCTTTTCAGCCTTGGTTTCAACGGGCGCTTCAGCCGGTGCGGCTTCGGCCTTCTTCGGCGCAGCCTTCTTTTCAGCGCCGACGCTCAGGATCTTCAGGATCGTGTGCTGCTGGCGGTGTCCGGCCTTGCGACGATAGTTGTGGCGACGCTTCTTCTTGAAGACGATGATCTTGTCAGCCTTCGCCTGCGCAATGATCTCCGCAGAGACCGCAAGGCCAGCAACGGGTTTTGCGTCGCTACCATCGGCAGCGAACAGAACGTCGCCCAGCGACACGGTGTCACCGGCATTTCCCGCCATCTTTTCGACGACGATCTTGTCTCCTGCGGCAACGCGATACTGCTTGCCGCCCGTGCGCACAACTGCGAACATGGCGTAAATCTCTTCTTTTCAAATGCTTGCCCGCGCAACAGATAACGCCAGAGGCATACCTCTCGCGCGGAAAGCAGCCCGCTAGGCGACCCGGGCGCCGCTGTCAACCGATTCCCGCCTACTTATTGCCGTGAATTCGACTGCCGTGCCTTTGCTGCCTTGAATGCAGGGCGTTCCATGAGTCTCTCCCACCAGGCCATGGTGTTCGAACCCAGTTCCGGGCCAAGCCCCAGGTCTGTTGCCAGCATGATCGCATAACCGACGCATATGTCGGCAATCGTAAAACGTCCCGCGCACAGCGTTTCCCTTCCGTCCGCCAGTGCAGCCTCAATCGATCGGGCACGCCCCAGAAAGAACAGCTTGTAATCTTCGGTCACATCAAGCTTGCGTTCTTCAGGCTTGGGAAAGACGCTGTATCGCAACATGATGGCGAGCGGGAAGGTCAGCGTGGCGTCTGACCGGTGAAGCCAGTTCAGGTACTCGGGCCAGTCTGCCTCATCCGGTCCGACGTCAAGTTCGGTTCCCCTGGCGATCAGTTGGCATATCGCGGCGGATTCCGTCAGCTTGTGCGCCCCTTCAATCCAGCAAGGCACGGTCCCGAGCGGGTTGATCTCCTTATACTCCTTGACATGGACGCGGGGAGGGAAACTCATGGTCACCAGCTGATAGTCCAGGCCAACCTCCTCGGCTGCCCAGACGCAACGAAAGGACCGGGCGTCCTTGCAGTGATACAGCGTTGGTCTTGTCATATGATGATGTCCTTCGTCCGTTCGATCGCGAGCCGATGTTCGCGCAGAGCAATGTAAAGGCCACTCCCGATGATGATTGAAGCCCCAATCCAGGTCGCCGGCCCCGGCACTTGGCTCCAGATCAGCCAGCCGAACAGGGTCGACCAGATGAGCGCGACATAGTCCATGCCCATGACGGTCGCGACCGGGGCAAGCCGAAGTGCGGCTGTTACCCCAATCTGACCGATTCCGCCCAGGATGCCGATCCCGGCCAGCAAAAGCCATTCATAGGCGTCATGGCTCGACGCGAAGTAGGGCAGCAGGAGCCCGATCGGAACCACTGACAGCGCTGAAAACCAGAAGACTGTCGTCATTGCGGCTTCAGTTCTTCCCATGTCCCTGATCTGCAATGCCGTGAAGGAAATCATGATGGCGGACGACAGGCCAACAAGTGCCCCGAGGGGGGGAATATGGCTGCCCCCGGGCTGAACCACGATCAGCACCCCCATGAAACCTGCAAGGACGGCCATTCCGCGATGGAGGCCAACCCTTTCCTTGAGGACCAGGGCCGACAGGATGGTTGCGAAGATCGGCACAGCAAAGCCAAGTGTGGTCTGTTCCGCCAACGGCAGCAGGATGATCGCGCCAAAGTTCAGAGCCATGGCCGTCAGTCCCATGGCGGTGCGTTTGATATGAGCCCCAAAGCGCTGCGTCCTGAGCGACGCCAGGCCCGGGCCAGCAAGGACAGCCAGCAGAACGACGGGCACCGCCAGCGCCTGCCGCCAGAACATGATTTCCGGAAGCCTGACCTGCGACTCGCTGGCGAGCTTAATCAGCACCGTCATCGCAGAGAGGCAGGAAATGCCAAAAAGCCTCATCCCCAAAGGAAGCAGTCGCGCTCGGCCCGGTGCAATATCAGTGGTCATGCAAGGCCTGCCCTAGCGAGTTGCCACAAAAGGAACAATGCGGCGGATATTGGGGTTGTAATTGATAATGATTCTCAATAGTGACGCTAATGCGAATCGTTCGCGTCATTGTTCCTTGTTGTTTTGTCCCACGGAGACTCTCATGAAACTGCCCCGGATTTCAGCCGCACTTGTGATGGCACTGATGCAGGCCGGGACAGCGCATGCCGATGACTCTGCTGACGGGGAAAGCGCCCCGATCATTGTCACTGCTGTAACGCATGACTATCGCGCCGGTGAAACCAACAGCGGCACAAAGACATCCACGGCCCTGATTGATATCCCCCAGGCGATCTCGGTCGTGACGTCGCGGCAGATCGCAGACCAGCAGATCCGGTCCGTGGCCGAGTTGGTGCACTATGTCCCTGGCGTGACAGCGGGTCAGGGCGAAGGCAATCGCGACCAAGTGACGCTGCGCGGGAACAATACGACAGCGGACTTCTTTGTCGACGGATTGCGTGACGATGTGCAGTATTTTCGCAGCTTCTACAATGTTGATCGCGTTGAAGTCCTCAAAGGCTCGAACGCCATGATCTTTGGCCGGGGCGGCGGCGGGGGTGTCATCAATCGCGTCAGCAAGAGTGCCTTGCTGGACCAGAACCTCTATGCCGTGACGGTATCAGCAGATACTTTTGGCAGCTATTACGGCGCCGCCGACGTGAATCTTCCGCTTGGTTCGGCAGGATTGCGGGTCAACGCCTTCTATGAAAAGCTCGACAATCACCGCGACGCTTTCGGCGGCAAACGCTATGCGATCAATCCGACTGTCACGGCCCGGCTCGGCACAACGACCCTTGTTCTCGGATATGAGTATGTGCGTGACCATCGGGTTGCTGACCGCGGCATTCCGTCAGCAACGACAGGAACGATCGCCGCTCCGACCGGACCGGCAAGAGGATTTCGCGATACCTTTTTCGGCAAACGGGATTTCAACGATTCCGAATTCGAAGCGCATGTCGCGAATTTCCGCAGCGAAACTCCCATCGCAACTGGCCTGACTTTCAAGACGCAGGCGCTTTTCGGGGATT
>CAYSCC010000264.1:0-3264 GCA_964429375.1 uncultured Chakrabartia sp. | reverse complement strand
GTCGCCCAGCAGGTCGATGTCGTGCTTGCGGATCATCGCCCGGATCTTCTCCGCGAAAGAGGTTGCGCAGAAGTGCCGCACGAGGATCTCCTCCCGGGCCAAAGCCTTCGCGATATGCACCCAGCCTGCCCCCCAGGGCCGACATCATCTTGCCGATGTGCTTGCCGACCACTATGTCCCCGATGCCGAGTTCACGCAGCTGGCCATCCATATCATGCACAAAGGCTTCGGCAAGCAATGTGGACGGCAGTTGCGCTTCTTCTCCCAGATCTTCCATCCGGGCCAACACAAGGGACAGAACTGCGTTGATCATGTCGAACCGGCCATCGATGGTATCGGCCACACCGCCGGCAACAAACCAGTGCGGAAGCCGCGCCTCGGCTATGATTGCGGCATAGAGCGGGCCGACGCGCGCGCGTTCATCCTTGCTGCTGAACAGGTTCCGGAACAGTTTGAGTGCCATTCTGCCATCCATTCGTCGCGCCGCGCTTGCCCCGGAGGCGCTCTGCGCATATTGACCTCGCGTTCACGCGTTTCAATGCCCGCGCGAACCGTTGAGTGCAGGAGAGTGTTATGATCCGGATGTCAACCAAGCAGGTGGCGACTGCCACTCTTTTGGCGCTTGCGCTGGCCGCATCCGGATGCGCGCGACTCACTGGACGGCAGGGCTATATCACTGACGATACGCTCATCAGTGGCATTTCTGCCGGAGTCGACAATCGCGAATCGGTTGCAAAGACTCTTGGTCGGCCGAGTTTTGTGGGCCAGTTCACGCCCAATGACTGGTATTATTTTGCACGCAGCACAAAGCAGCTGGCCTTCGCCTTGCCGAAGCCAACAGAGCAACTTGTCCTGCACATCCGATTTGATGACGCCGGCAATGTCGCATCGGTTGAAAAGACAGGTCTGGAGAAGATCGCAAAGATCGATCCGAATGGAGACAAGACGCCAACGCTCGGCAAGGACCGCAGCTTCTTTGAAGATCTGTTTGGCAATATCGGTTCGGTTGGGGCCGTCGGCGAAAGTGGCGGGACAGCCGACAATCCGAACTGACCCGAACGGCTAGTGAGCGATGCCGCTCGCTGCAAGCACAGCCAGCGTCACAAGTTCGGATGCATTCGATGCCATCGTGGCGATTTGCACGGGCTTTTCCATGCCGACGAGCATTGGACCGATGACCGAATCGCCGCCAAGCTCACGAAGCAACTTGGCAGACAGGTTCGCCGACTGCAGACCCGGCATGACAAGCACATTGGCAGGCCCTGAAAGTCGGCTGAAAGGATAATTGACCATCAGCTTGGGATTGAGCGCCACGTCAGGCGCCATTTCCCCTTCATACTCAAAACTCACGCCACGCGAATCGAGAATCTCGACAGCGTCGCGAATCGGTCCGAGCCAGTTTCCGGAGGGATTGCCAAAGGTCGAATATGACAGAAACGCCACGCGAGGCTCATGGCCCATGCGTCGTGCTACTGCGGCTGTCTGTTCAGCAATATCGGCAAGCTCGGATGCCGATGGCCGTTCATTGACGGTCGTATCGGCCATGAAGACAGTATGAGACTGGCCGACAAGAACATGGATGCCAAAAGGCGTTCGCCCTTCTGCATGATCCAGCACGCGCCTCACTTCGCGCAAGGACTGGCCATAGGTGCGCGTGACCCCCGTTATCATCGCGTCTGCCTCTCCCATCTTGAGCAGGAGGGAAGCAAAAATGTTCCGATCGGTGTTGACCAGCCGTTCGCATTCGCGATGCAAATAACCTTTGCGCTGCAGGCGTCCGTAAAGGATCTCGACCATCGCCGGGACGAGCGGCGAATGCCTGCTGTTATGGATTTCAAAGCTGTCGGGATCATCAACACCCAGAGCCCTGAGCTTGTCTCGCACATTGTCGCGACCGATCAGGACGGGTGTTCCACAACCTCCATCCCTGAAGGCAATTGCCGCACGAAGCACAACTTCCTCTTCCGCTTCGGCAAAAACAACACGCTTCGGATGTGACCGGGCATTGTCATAGGCCAGGGTCAGCACTGACGTCGTTGGGTTCAGTCGGGCACGCAATGCGGTGCGATACTCGTCCATGTCGAGGATGGGCTTTGTCGCGACGCCCGAATCCATGGCCGCCTGAGCAACGGCAGCCGGCACAACCTCCATCAACCGGGGATCAAATGGTGCTGGAATGATATAGTCCTGGCCAAAGCTCGCCAGCTGCCCACCATAAGCGGCAGCCACTTCTTCCGGAACTGCTTCGCGTGCAAGTTCGGCGATTGCATAGGCCGCCGCGATCTTCATTTCCTCATTGATGGTCGTGGCCCGCACATCCAGCGCGCCGCGAAAGATGAAGGGAAAGCCAAGGACATTGTTGACCTGGTTCGGATAGTCCGAGCGTCCCGTCGCCACGATGCAATCGGGACGGACCGCCTTGGCTTCGGGCGGTGTGATTTCCGGGTCGGGATTTGCCATGGCAAAAATGATCGGCCGGGCCGCCATTTTCTCGATCATGTCGCCCCTCAGTGTCCCCGCTGCGGAAAGGCCAAGAAAAATGTCGGCACCAACAAGTGCGTCCTCAAGCGTCCGCGCGTCCGTGATTGCCGCATGCGCCGACTTCCATTGATCCATGCCTTCCTGCCGGCCCTGATAGATCACGCCTTTCCTGTCGCACATGATCACATTGGAGGGTGAAACCCCCATGGCCTTGATCAGTTCGGTACAGGCAATGGCCGCAGCACCCGCCCCATTGACCACAACCTTGACGTCACCAAGCTTGCGCCCCGTGATTTCGCAAGCATTGATCAGCCCTGCAGCACTGATGATTGCCGTGCCATGCTGGTCATCATGCATGACCGGGATATTCATGCGTTCCTTCAGCGCCTGCTCTATGATGAAACATTCAGGGGCCTTGATGTCTTCAAGGTTGATCCCCCCAAAGCTGGGTTCAAGCAGAGCCACGGCATTGATGAATGCATCCGGGTCTTCCGTCGCAAGCTCAAGATCGATCGCGTCCACGTCGGCAAAGCGCTTGAAGAGAACGGCCTTGCCTTCCATCACCGGTTTCGATGCAAGGGCACCAAGATTGCCCAGACCGAGAATTGCCGTGCCGTTGGAAATGACAGCAACCAGGTTGCCCTTGGCTGTATAGTCATATGCAAGCGCATGATCCTCGGCGATGGCAAGGACAGGAACTGCAACCCCCGGCGAATAGGCAAGGCTCAGGTCCCGTTGGGTCGCCATTGGCTTGGACGCAATGATCTCGATCTTCCCCGGCCG
>CAYSCC010000263.1:0-3269 GCA_964429375.1 uncultured Chakrabartia sp. | reverse complement strand
CATGCAGGGGAAGGGTGTTTCAGCATGTGCGACCTGCGACGGATTTTTCTATCGCGGCAAGAAAGTGGCCGTCATTGGCGGCGGGAATACGGCGGTAGAGGAAGCCCTGTATCTCACAAATCACAGCCAGGAGGTTACGCTGATTCACAGGCGCGATGAACTGCGCGCCGAACGGATCTTGCAGGACCGCCTTTTTGCGCACCCGAATATCAAGGTCCTCTGGAACAAGGCCGTTGAAGCTTTTGTTGGTGGTGGTGATCCTGAAGGGCTCGTCTCGCTTACGCTCAAGGACACCGTCACGGGTGAGACTAGCTCGCTTGGCGTCGATGGCGCGTTCGTGGCGATTGGGCACAAGCCTGCGACAGAAATCTTTGCAGGACATCTGCCGATGGATGCCGAAGGATATCTGATTGTCGAGAAGGGCAGCACGCGGACGAGCATCCCCGGAGTGTTTGCGGCTGGCGACGTGACTGACAAGATCTATCGCCAGGCCGTGACTGCTGCCGGCATGGGGTGCATGGCTGCGCTCGATGCCGAAAAATTTCTCGCTCATGCGGAGTTTTCCGCTCACGCTGCGTAACGCAAAGACAGCGTGCGTTCGGAACGATCCGCTAAGGCGCGGAAGCTCGGAGCGGGACGTATTCACTCATGTCGGGCGTATCGAGGACTTTGAACGGCACGCCTTTCGGGGTCAGGAAGAGCCTTTCCATTTCACTTCGTTGAAACGGCCGGGATCCGAGGCGGCCAAAGATCGCAATTTGCCCTCCCGTTTCATCCACGCCGCGGTCACGGTCCAGTCCCTTCGAGAGTGCAAGAGCAGGTGACGGAGTCCGTGCCCATGCAATCAGTTCAGGTTTTGGCGCAGGAGAGAATCCATAGAAATTCGGCTGACTTTCCGGACTGGTTAGCTGGATCACCTTGAGCCCGTTGCGGCCGTCGGCAACATAGGCAAAAAGAGACGCATTGGTCGTGGCCACGATCACGTCTTCCACGTCTGTCATGATCCCGCCAAAGGTTTGCCGTGCAAACAGAACCGGAGCGAGCGGACGGGTGATATCAACGATGATGAGCCCCTCCTGTTTGCCGGCGACATAGGCATAGGTTCTGGCCAGATAGATTCGCTGTGCATTTGCGAGTGCAAGATTGCCCTTCGGCTGTGCGACGGGGTGGCGAAGGTCAGTCACGTCAAAGAGCTTGAGCCCCTCGAGATCGGAAACCCAGAGATAACGGAACTGTACGGCGCTCGCGCGGGCATCGTTAAGCGGGATGTTGGCTGTCAGCTTGGGATGGAGTGGGTCATCCAGGTCGACGACGGCCAGGCCTGCTGATGTCGTCACATAGGCGATATGGCCGGCCAAGGTCACGTGCCGGGCTCCTGCGAGCACATTTCCTTCATTCCAGGTCACGGCTCGCTTGAAGAAATTGTTGCGGAACTCCCCGTCTGAGAGGGTGTCGACGTCGACGAGGATCAGGCCCTCTTCGCTGTCAGTGATGACCGCATAGCGATAGATGGGGTGGAAGGGCTGCTCCTGATTTTCGGGAATATCCTTCACAATGCGGTCATTTCGCTTCACACTGATGTTCTGGTTGGTTGCCAATGCCATGCATGTGGCGTTGCGCGTGGCGACATGCATGTTCTGACCAAGCGGAGAAAATGGGGCGGTGACGATGGGTTCCGAAAAGCCCTTGTTGGCAATCGAAGCCACATCATAGGCCCGGAATCCGCCTCTGCCTTCCGCCACGAACATGTATTCACCACGGAGTTGGAGGCAGCCCACGCGGCCTTTTGTCCCCTGTACGACGTTTCTGAACAGTTCCGTGTGCTTCGGTTCACCGGACAGGGACCGGTCAAAGGTTACGCCGCGAGTCCATTCCTTGAGTTCGCGCTGATTTCGTTCGACATGTTGCCGGTAATAGTCGGGATAGGCATATTTCTGCAGATAGGATCCGATGACGGCCTGAGGTTCTTCCCATTCCGTCACGCGTATGGCTTCGAATCCGCTTTCCAGGCCTGCCCATGCGTGCATTCCCACGAAGTTCACGAAGTTTGTTCCCAGCAGAAGCAACTGGGCCATGATGGCGTTGTTGTCGTCAGCGGCCGAAAGGTGACAATCGGTGCAGGTCTTGGTTTCGGTCTTGCGCACGGTATGTGGAAAATGCGGTGCGAAGGCCTGACTGGAATAGCCCGCTGACGAAATGGGGGGTTGCTGCACATATATCCGTTCGCGGTTCACATTGGTGGAAGAGAGAACGAGCGCAGATGTTGAACGGACAGGCGCGATGATATTGCCCTTGGTGGTTTGGTGTCGGCCCAGCTGGAACATTTCGTCTCTCGCCACCTGCGGATTGTAGGTGGCGAAGTTGCGGGTTTCCTCTCCCTCATATTTGTGGGTCTGGGTCTTCCAGTTGGCCTCGATCGGCAGGTGACAGCCTCCACACGAGGTTGTCCAGGACAGGTGGCAGGTGAAACAGGCCATCTTGTCGTCGGAGTGTGCCCGTGCGTCTCGAGCAATACCGGGGCCCCAGTTCATTGTGCCCTGGTCACCGACCTGTCCCATCAGCTTCGCCCGTGCGGCCTTGGCATTATAGTGCGAGCTGTTCCTGTCGACGCTGTCTCGAACGAGGCTCACGCGCCATTCGAGTGACGGATCAACGATCGATCTCTGGATAAGGACGCGGTTGCCATCCTGGTCAAAGAACCATTCGAAGCGCCGTTTTCCGTCCGGATTCCGCAAGAGGCCAAGATTGGTTCCATTGGGTGGCGCCGCCGGTCCGGATGTCAGCAATGTCGGGTATTGATCGGCGGTGCCGTGGCAATCCTTGCAACCGATTTCGATTGCATTCGCGACCTCGCCATAAATCAGACCATTACCGTGGCTGTCCTGGGCAAAGTGACAATCCGCACACTGCATGCCTTTTTCCGCATGTATGTCCATGAGGTGGACGGTCTTGCCGGGGTTGATGCCCGGTTCGACGAATTTTCCCTCTCCGGATTTGCGCCACTTTTCAGGGTCATCGGGTGCAACAATCCGTCCGTCTGCATCAAGAAGATTGCCCTCGCGATCACGCTTGAGGATCGCGCGGAAATTCCAGCCATGTCCGTGATAATCGGCGAACTGGGTATCCTTGAGTTGAGGATTCAGATCATACACATTGCGAAGAAATTCGAGCTCTGCCCATTTGCCGCGTGGGGCGGCTCCTTCCGGATTCCGGTCATTGACCGTCCGAACCTCCGCCGCAGTGGGGTATTTCTGGTGTGCGGGCCACAT
>CAYSCC010000262.1:0-3288 GCA_964429375.1 uncultured Chakrabartia sp. | reverse complement strand
AGTCACTACGGTCCTGACACTGCTGGTTACAGCAGCCATCGACAGCTCAGCCCTGTTCTCTGGCGCAAGGGTTTCAGGCATGCGCATCATGACCCAGGCTGATACGGCGAAACCGATTGCGCCAAGCGCGCCGAATATCCAACGCCACGTCGAAACAGCGAGAACAAGCTGACCCATCGCCGGGGCAAGGATGGGTGCCGCCATGAAAACCATGCTTGCAAGACTCATGACCTGAGCCATCTCGCGACCGGCAAATTTGTCGCGGACAATAGATACAACCACCACGCGAGCCACGGCGCACAGGATTCCCTGCATGAATCTGGCTGCAAGCAAATGCTCAAATGTTGGAGACAGAGATGCAGCCAGGCTCGCCAGGCCGAAGAGGAAGGTTGACCAGACGATCAGGCCTCTCCGACCATAACGATCGGACAATACACCCACAAAAAGCTGGGAAATGCCAAAACCCGCGAGGAAGGCCGAAATCACGAGCGGCCATCTCGACTCGTCGGCCATGGCCAAGGAACTGCCGATTGCCGGCAACGCCGGCAGCATCGAATCGATCGCGAACGCGACGATCATCATCACGGCTGAGACGAGCAAGACGAACTCAATGCGGCCAGGGCCGCCTTGCGAGGCAGGTTTCAAGGAGAGCATTGCACTCAGTATTGTGCAAACTGCAGTGGAATATCAATCCGCGAAAAGGAGAACAGGTGTTTCAAGCAGCTTACGCAGGGCCTGCACGAAACTCGCCGCATCCCATCCGTCAACTACGCGGTGATCGCAGCTGATCGACAGATTCATAAGCTTGGCCGCCACAACTTCGCCTTCGCGGATGATTGGCCTTTCGACGATCCGGTTCGGTCCGATGATCGCAACTTCCGGACGATTGATCACAGGCGTTGTTGCAATTCCGCCCAATGGACCAAGGGACGTGACGGTCAGGGTGGATCCGGAAAGCTCTTCGCTTCTCGCCTTGCCCGATCTTGCCGCTTCGGCAAGCCGGGCAATCTCGGTAGCCAATTGCCATACGTTCATGTCCTGCGCGTCACGAATAACAGGGACCATCAACCCGGCCGCAGTCTGGGTTGCGATGCCCAAATGCACTGCACCATGGCGCGTAACCACCCCTGCCTCATCATCATAGCGCGCGTTGATCATCGGAAAATCGGGCAGCGCCTTGCAAATGGCAACGATCAGCAACGGCAACATTGTCAGTTTCGGACGGGAACCACGATGCGCATTCAAATCGGCGCGCATGTCCTCAAGCTGGGTAACGTCAATCTCTTCCACATAGGTGAAGTGGGGAATGTGACGCTTCGATGCCGCCATGTTTTCGGCGATGCGGCGGCGCATACCGATGACCTTCAGCTCCTCGTCCGGCCGTCTTGCGCCAGCCGGGCGATAGCCTTGCCCCGAAGAATAGGTGATGAACGCATCGAGATCGGAATGCCGGATTCGTCCGTCTTCCCGGGCCTTGACCTGGCTGAGATCAATACCGAGTTCCCTTGCGCGCGCCCTTACCGCCGGTGAAGCAAGTGCCTGGGCCGATGGCTGTGGCACCGAGATTTCCACTGCCTCCGGATGTGGATCCGGAATGAGGTGCGCGGGCATTGAAGGCACTGACTGTTCATGCGCCTCAGCCCCTTCGTCCTGCGCAGGATGCTCTGCCTGTTCCGGCGTGGCGGCATCCGCTGACTCGACCTGCGGCTCTGAGTGCTCAACATCCCCCGCAGTTTCGATGACAAGCAGTGTCGAGCCTATCGGGATCATCTCGCCTTCTGCGCCAGCAAGCTCAACGACGGTTCCAGCCACTGGGCTTTCCATTTCGACGGTTGCCTTGTCCGTCATCATGTCCGCAACACCCTGGTCTTCTGCCACAGTGTCTCCGACCTTGACGTGCCAAGCCACAATTTCAGCCTCGGCAATTCCTTCGCCAATATCCGGTAGGCGAAATTCAAAGCGTGCCATCGATCAATCCTTCATCACTTTTTCGATCGCCATTCCGATACGGATCGGGCCCGGGAAATAGGCCCATTCAAGGCTATGCGGATATGGTGTGTCGAAGCCCGTGACGCGCTCCACAGGCGCCTCCAGATGGTAGAAGCAGCGTTCCTGGACAAGGGCCGAAAGCTCCGCCCCGAAGCCGCCGGTTCGCGTTGCTTCGTGAATCACGAGGCAACGTCCTGTCTTCTTGATGGACGTCTCGATCGTTTCTATGTCGATCGGCATCAGCGTGCGCAGGTCGATCACGTCTGCATCAACGCCAAGCTCTTCAACCACGGACAGGGAAACGTGAACCATCGTGCCATAGGCCAGGATGGTCAGGTCCTGGCCTTCGCGGACAAGGGCGGCCTTGCCCAGCGGAATGGTGTAATGTCCCTGCGGGACAAGGCTTGCCGCATGTTTCGCCCAGGGTTGCACCGGCCGATCATAGTGGCCATCAAACGGTCCATTGTAGATCCGCTTCGGTTCGAAGAAGATGACCGGATCATTGTCTTCGATCGCGGCGAGCAACAGCCCCTTGGCATCATAGGGGGTTGAGGGAATCACGGTCTTCAGCCCACACACATGCGTGAAAATGGCCTCGGGGCTCTGGCTATGCGTCTGTCCGCCAAAAATACCGCCGCCAAACGGGGACCGGACCGTGATCGGCATCGGAAATTCGCCCGCAGAACGGTAACGCAACCGGGCTGCTTCACTCACAAGCTGATCAAGAGCGGGATAGATATAGTCGGCAAACTGGATTTCCGGGACAGGCCTCAGCCCATAGGCTGCCATTCCGACAGCTACACCGACAATCCCGCATTCCGTAATCGGCGTGTCGAACACGCGAGTCTTGCCATATTTTTTCTGCAGGCCAGCGGTCGCCCGAAAGACACCACCAAAATAGCCGACATCTTCGCCAAGCACCGTGACATCGCGATCGCGCTCCATCGCAACAGAGAGCGCATCGTTGATCGCCTCGATCATGATCATGTTTTTTGCCTGGGAGTGCGCCATCAGCGGGGGCCCTCGCCGGGCTTGGGCCATTTGCGCATACGCTCTTTCAGCATCTGCTCCGACTGTTCCTTCAGGTGCCAGGGCATCTCTTCAAACACGTCTTCAAACATCGTCTCGAAGGGCTGGTGCATGCCGTGTCCGAGTATCCCGTTGCGTTCGGCCTCCTTGGCCGCATTCTTGACCATTTCCGCAAGTTCGAGATCCTGGGCAGCGTGCCGGTCTTCGTCCCATTCGCCAATGGCCACGAGATGCGCCTTCAGACGGGCAACCGGGTCACCCAGCGGCCAT
>CAYSCC010000261.1:0-3312 GCA_964429375.1 uncultured Chakrabartia sp. | reverse complement strand
ATGCGATGGGCATGGACATGGACATGCTCAAGCGGCCGGTGAATGTCGGCTTTTCAGGGGGCGAGAAGAAGCGCAACGAAATGGTGCAGATGGGCATCCTCGATCCGAGCCTCGCGATCCTCGATGAAACCGATTCCGGTCTCGACATCGATGCCTTGCGCGTGGTCGGAGAAGGCATCAACCGGATCATGCGAAGGCCAGACAGGGCCGTGCTCCTCATTACGCATTACCAGCGCCTGCTTGATTATGTGAAGCCTGACGTCGTCCATGTGCTCGCAGCCGGACGGATCGTTCGCAGCGGCGGGCCGGATCTGGCGCTTGAGCTTGAGCGCGAGGGTTACAGGGATCTGGCCGCTTGAACCGTCCGTCTGCCCTTCCGACACGCCGCAACGAGGCCTGGCGTTACAGCGATCTTGATGCGCTCGCTGGCCTTTGGCCGCTTGGTGACGCAGAGCATGTTCTGGTTCCCGCAGGCGGTAGCCTGAACCGCTCGATCCTGCAGGACGCAGGCGGCGTCCGGCAGGTCCGGCTTGTGCTGGGTTCCGGAGCCCGCGCGCGGATGGACGTACTCAGTCTTGGCGGAGGCTATGGGCGGATCGAACTGGATGTCACGCTCCATGAAGGCGCGCAGTTCGAACTGCGGGGCGTGATCCTGGGCTCGGGTGAACAGACGCACGAAATCGTCAGTACGGTCACGCACGCTGAACCTGCTGCCACAAGCAGCCAGAGCATTCGCACGGTTGTCGGGGGCCGCGCCACCGGCTCCTATCTTGGCAAGGTCGCCGTCGCCCGGGCGGCCCAGAAGACGGATGCATCGCAATCGGTGAAGGCACTGCTGCTCGACCGAACAGCAACGGCCAACGCGAAGCCGGAGCTCGAGATTTTTGCAGACGATGTCAGATGCGCCCATGGTGCGACCGTGGGCGAACTCGACAAGGCGGCGCTGTTCTACCTCGCCTCGCGCGGCCTGCCGCCTGCAGAGGCAAAGCAGCTCCTGCTCCAGGCCTTCGTTGCCGGCGTCTTTGATGGTGCAGTCGATGAAGCGGCGTTGACCAGTGCCGCCCTTGCCCGGCTGGGTTCGATGGTATGACAGTGACCACGCTCTCCCGCGCACCGGACTGCAGGGCCGATTTTCCCGGCATGGGTGACTGGCACTATCTGGACACCGCGGCCACGGCTCAGAAACCGCAGGTCGTGATCGATGCCATGGTGCGCGCGCTGGGCACCGACTATGCAACGGTCCATCGGGGGGTCTACCGGCGATCGGCAGACATGACGCTCGCCTTCGAGGCCGCACGGCGAAGGGTTGCCGCATTTGTCGGTGCACGCTCCGAACAGGAGATCGTCTTTGTGCGCGGCGCGACCGAAGCGATCAATCTTGTTGCCCAGAGCTGGGGCCAGCAGCTCAAAGCGGGAGACCGGATCCTGCTCTCGGTCCTCGAGCATCATTCGAATATCGTGCCCTGGCAACTTCTGGCGGATCGGACGGGCATTGTGATCGACGTCTGCCCGCTGACGGAGGATGGCCGCATTGATCTCGATGCCGCCGAAGCGATCCTGACGCCTGCGCACAGGCTGGTCGCTTTTGCACATGTCTCGAACGTGCTGGGTTCGGTCCTGGATGCACGGCGGGCGGCAGCACTTGCCCATCGTGTGGGCGCAAAGCTTCTGCTTGACGGGTGCCAGGCGGTTCCCCGCATGGCCGTGGATGTGTCGGCGCTTGACTGCGACTTCTACGTCTTTTCGGCCCACAAGCTGTATGGCCCGACCGGAATCGGGGCCCTTTGGGCGCGTGCAGAGCTTCTTGAGGCCATGCCGCCCTGGCAGGGTGGCGGCGCAATGATAGACCGCGTGACCTTTTCGCAGACGACCTTTGCGCCTGCGCCGCAGCGATTCGAGGCGGGGACGCCCGCGATTGTCGAGGCGATCGGGCTCCACGCCGCGATCGACTATGTCGAAGCCATGGGGCTCGAGGCGATCGAGGCGCATGAAGGCCGCCTTGTGGGCGCGGCGCGTGCGGCATTGCGCAGCTTCAATTCGGTCCATCTGTTTGGCCCGGAAGATGCTGCGGGCATCGTGTCCTTCTCGGTGGATGGGGTTCACCCCCACGATATCGGCACCATATTGGATGAGGAAGGCGTTGCCGTTCGCGCTGGGCATCACTGTGCCCAGCCCCTGATGGACCATCTTGGCGTTCAGGCGACGGTGCGGGCAAGCTTTGGGGTTTACAGTCGGGAAAGCGATATTGCGGCACTTGTCCGCGGGATTGAGCGAGTGCAAAGGATCTTTGGCGCATGACAGAGGGCATCAGGACAGAAGAGGTGACCAGCGTTGAAACGCCGCGGCGCGCGCGCGTGGAAGACGCTGAGGGCGCGGCCGAGAAACTCAATCGCAAGAAGGACTATCTCGATGGCTTCCTCAATCAGAAGCCGCCAGCCATTCCAGCCGACGAAGCGGGCGGGGACCTGCATGAGGCCGTCGTTGCCGCGCTCAAGGAAATCTATGACCCGGAAATTCCCGTCAACATCTATGACCTTGGCCTCATCTACAATGTGGAGATCAACGAGGGCCATGCCCTTGTGACCATGACCCTCACGACACCGCACTGCCCGGTTGCCGAATCAATGCCGGGCGAAGTGGAATTGCGGGTTGGCGCCGTGCCCGGGATCGGCGATGCCGAAGTCAATCTGGTCTGGGATCCGCCCTGGTCTCCAGCCTCCATGAGCGATGAAGCCCGACTGGAGCTTGGAATGCTATGAGCACGATTGCAAAGGCGCGCCCTGCCGCGCTCACCCTGACTGCAGCAGCCGAGGCCCGGATCGCGGAGTTGATGAAAGCCGCGCCCGCCGGGGTGATTGGGGTCAAGCTGTCGACACCGCGTCGCGGCTGTTCCGGTCTTGCCTATTCGGTCGACTATGTGAGCGAGGCTGCGGCCTTTGATGAGCGGATCGAAACGCCCGGGGGCCTGTTTTTCGTGGATGGCGCGTCGGTGCTCTACCTGATCGGATCAACGATGGACTGGAAGGAAGACGATTTTTCTGCGGGCTTCGTGTTCGAAAATCCCAACGCCAAGGGGGCGTGCGGCTGCGGGGAAAGCTTTACAGTCTAAAGCCCGAAGCTGAAGCGGATCGCCGCGCCGAGATCATCCGAGTGTCTGGACAGATTGCCCGGCTGGCGCCGCACAAACGCATTGGCGGAAACCCGGCCGCCCCAAAGCAGCCGTGAATAGGCTGCCTCGACGTCCCGTTCGCGACCGGATGGAGACAGAATGAAGCTCGACGTCGAAAATCCCGCCTAGCCGCTGGCATACTC
>CAYSCC010000260.1:0-3320 GCA_964429375.1 uncultured Chakrabartia sp. | reverse complement strand
CCATCCCGGTCGACCCGAGCTCAAGGCCATGTATGACTGGATCAGGCCGGACACGCTCATTCCGGTGCATGGTGAACGGCGTCATATGGCCGAGCAGGCGCGCTTTGGCCTGTCGTCCGGTATTCCCAAGGCTCTCGTGCAGTCCAATGGTGATGTGGTGCGCCTCGCGCCCGGCGAGCCCGCCATCATTGGTCATGAACGCACAGGGCGATTGGTTCTGGATGGCGATGTGATCCTTCCGGCAGACGGCGCAACGATTACCGAGCGGCGCCGGATCGGCAATCATGGGGTCATTGCAGTCGCAGTTGTCCTCGATGCGCAGGGCAAGCTGGCGGTGGACCCGGAGTTGCGATTGCAGGGTGTTCCCGTGGAAGAGGATCGCAATGATTTCCTGCGGGATGCAGAAGACGCGATCGAACGGGTCATTGAAAAGGGTGCCGCCAATGATGAGGCGCTGCGCGAAGCGCTGAGGCTGGGCGTGAGGCGCACGGCGACCGAATGGACCGGCAAAAAGCCCATTGTGGAAATCATGCTGATGCGATTGGGGTGAGGAAATGCGTTGGACGTCTGCACTGGCCATCTATGTGCTGTTCTGGGTCATGTCTGCCTTCCTGATCATGCCATTTGGCGTGAAGACAGCAGATGAGCTGGGTGCCGAAAAAATTCCCGGCCAGGCTGAAAGTGCGCCGGCCAATTTCCGGCCGCGCCGCATCATCATCCTCACGACGATTGTCGCGACGCTCTTGTTCGGCCTTTACTATGCAAACTATGTCCAAGGCTGGGTTACCGCAGACATGCTCAACTTTGCACCCCTGCAGGGATAGCGTTTCGCCGCGAGCCATGGGGAAGCCGGCCGCGGCCAGGATGGTCTACATGCGCAACCGTTCAATTGCCTGTGCGAGTGCCACATAGAGCTTGCCGGTGTCGGACGACAGCAGGGTTACGCTCAGTGGTGTACCATCTCGCGTGGCCAAAATGTTGCGAAGCATGGCTTCAAAGTCGTGAACGTAGCGATTGACCTGCTCACGGAATTCCGGCTCGCTCTCGTAGTGCCGTGCAATCTCGCGTACCTCTCCGGCATTGAGAAGCTTGACTGCACGCCGGGTGAAAATGCCGCGGTCGCCGCGCAGATAGGCGGCCCAGGCCGTATCCGTCACTTCGTTCGAGAGAACCTTGTTGATGTCGATCGCGGTTGAATTGAGGGATTCGACAAGAAGCGCAACCCGGCGCGAAAAATTCGCCTGATCGGCTTGTTCCACCTGCTCTTTGGCTTCGTTGATCCGCGCTTCCAGTCCCGCGCTTGTCTCCGAGATCGTCAGCATTTGGCGCATCAGCCGTTCTGTGGCCTTGCGCGCCGCGGAAACCGCCTTTTCCGTCGTGCTGGCAATTTCCGACATTTGGGCTTCAACCTGCGCGGTCAGGGCCTCTGCCAGCGCCTGTTTGCTCATCGCGCCCAGCGCTTCGGCTGATTGAGGAATGACGTCCGCCAGCGTTGTCTTGGCCTGTTCACTTGCCTGCCTGGCGGTTTCGTTGACCTGCTGAAGCGCTTCGGCCAGCTGTGGGGCTGCTGCCTGCGAAAGTCGTTCCGCGTCAGCAGTGGCGATGGCGATGCTCTCGCTGAGCGCCTCTGCCGCGTTGCGCGCTTCAGCAAGCTGTTCCCGGCCCACAGAAGACAGCGACTCAATGGCCTCCTTCTGCTCTTCGAGACGGGCGCTTGCTTCCGCAAGGCGTTCGACCGCCGAGGTCGCGACTTCAGAGAGTTCCGTGACTGCCGGCATTGCGGCGCGGATCCCGTCCATGCTCTCTGCGGCACGGGCGTCCAGCCGGGCATATGCCTCCGGCAAGGTTTCATCCACGCCCTTTGTCGCAGCTTCGAGCGCGGCGCTTAACGCTTCCACGCGTTCGATCAAGGCATTGGCCGTGGTACCGCCGTCCGACAGGGCGGACCTGAGTTCATCCGTGTTGCTGCTCAGTGTCTTGATCGCCGTTGCAAGACGTTCCGTTCGGTTCAGCCCGCCGCTTTCAAGCAGGGCAAAGCGCTGCTCTACCGAATCCAGATCGGTATTGAGGCGCGCCACGAGAGACTGGCCGACATCATCCTGGCTGGCCAGGCTCTTTGCTATGGCATCAACCTGTTCGCCGATCTGGGTCACGCGAAGGGCGAGCTGGTCTGTCGATTCTGCGCCGGCTTGTGCCAGAGCCGCCTGACTCTGGTTGACCAGTGCCATCATGGCTTCGCCTTGCGCTTCCATACCCTGCCGTGCGCTTTCGAGCGCGTGGGCAGCACGCTCCAGTGCGTCATCCACAACGCCGGTCATCTGCGCGGCGGCCTGATCGAGCCGTGCTCCTGCCGCTTCGCTGACGCCTTCCATACGCGACAGGTGCTTGGATAGTTTCTGCGCAGCGTTGCCGGCGACTTCGTCAGCCTCGCGACCGAGCGCTGCAAGCTGGGACAGTTGGGCATCGAGTGCGTTCGCATGGTCTTGCGCAAATCGGCCGGCTTCCTGCAGCGACGCGGTCATCTGCCGCGTTTGCACTGTCGCCTTGGGGAGATTGGCGAGAAGCACAGCCAAATCAGCCCGAGCCGTAACGGCCGCGCCAGACAGGGATTGCGTGTGCCGGGATACAGATTCGACCTCGCTTTCAATGGAGCGCGCAAGGCTGCCAAGCCGATTGGCCGCCAGGTCGCCCATGCCCAACAGCATGTTGCCCTGTTCGGCCAGCTCTGCCTTGCTGGCTTCAAGGCGGGTCGAAACGAGAGCCAGAAGGCTGTCCAGCCGTTCCACCTCGCGCTGGATGGAATCCGACGTGCGCCGGAAGCGCAGCTCTTCACCCCGTCCCGAACGGGTCGCAATGAGCCAGAGCCCGGCAATCAAGGCAAGTGGGGCACAGGCCGTAGCGATGAAATCGAGGCCTTCGTCCAATGTTGGCAAACGGCCGGCCCACGATGAAAAACGCTGATAGGCGAGTGTGGCGAGCCAAAGGGCAGACAGGATCAGGGCGCCAGCCACAGTCAGTCGCGTTCGCCATCGACCGGGAACCGGGATATCTTCATCACCGGCTTCAGCCGCGAACTGCGCTTCATTTTCAATCAGGGCCACGTTCGGATCTTCGATCCGTTCCTCCCCCAATTCCCGGTCGCGCCAAAGCCCGACAACAGAATTTCTTCCACTCATGTCCCGTTTCGTAACACGAAATCAAAAATTCGCGAAACATTTATGAAACCAGTCGTTAAGCATGGTCAATTAAGCTCAGGGAATGGCTTATGAAATTGGTGCACTTGACGCGTCTCTGGCGGCAGCGGTGGGGAATGATCCGTC
>CAYSCC010000259.1:0-3322 GCA_964429375.1 uncultured Chakrabartia sp. | reverse complement strand
GGTGCCATATCCCATGCGCGGATCGCGCGGCTCTATTATGCGGCGTCCGATCCCAAGGGTGGCGCGGTGGATCATGGCGCGCGCGTTTTTGCGCAGGACACCTGCCACCACCGGCCCGAAGTCTATTCCGGGATGGGGGAGGCCGAAGCCTCTGCCCAATTGCGCGCCTTCTTTGCTGAACGGCGCCAAGGGGGTGCTCAGGCCTAGAATTGATGGCGGCTGATATCCGATGCCTAACAGGCACCGACGAAGGCGAGCTGGCAGAAACCGGAGGGCCGGGCTCGCCGTTGAACAGGTATTCGAAGTCTTCAATCTGGCCGTCTGGCCAAAGCACAAGTTCCCGCTCGTTGCTGAAAGTCTGCTAAGTGCGCGTCACGAAGCAACGATAGCTTCAAGACCGGGGAGCCGCCAGTGATCTCTCCCTTCAACAATGCGGACAGTTGGCATCCGTACCTATTCACCGAAGGCCCGACGAAGTCCGGTGCCTGACACGTTGGGAAGGGGAGGGCGAAGGCGAAACGCTGCGCGCGCGGTTGCCCGCGGAAATCCCCGTTCCTGGTCGCAGCGAATCTGCGTCATGCTGTGTGATGAAGCGCAGCGCTGTCTCCTTCCACGATCAAGTCAGTCGCAAACATCGCCCGCTCGGTATCAATTTACCGGAAGGGAGTGACACGTTTGACAGGTTCCGCTGTGCGGCCCTGAAAGCCCGAAGTTGTGAAGGCCTTGCGGGCCCGGCCATTCCCTTGCAATAAGGGGGCAAGGCCATGGCTGCATCCCTCTCACCCGTGCTTCACCCTTTTCCCGTGATGGATTGCTTCATCATTCTGGGGCTGATCGCGCTCAATGGCGTCTTTGCCATGTCTGAACTTGCGATTGTGTCTGCGCGACGGCCGAGGCTGGATGCCATGGCACGCAAGGGAAGCAAGGGCGCGGCGCGGGCGATGGCGCTTGCTGCCGATCCGGGGCGGTTCCTTTCAACCGTCCAGATCGGGATTACCCTGATTGGGATCATCGCGGGCGCCTATTCCGGGGCAAGCCTTGGCGGCCCTGCGGGGGAACGGCTTGCTGCCCTTGGCATGCGGGAGGATTGGGCCGCATCACTTGGATTTGCGATTGTTATCGGGCTGACAACCTTTGTGTCGCTGGTGATCGGGGAACTGGTGCCAAAGCAGTTTGCCCTGCGCGCGCCGGAACCGATTGCGGCCGTCATGGCCCTGCCTATGCAATGGCTGGCACGCCTCACGGCGCCCTTTGTCTGGCTGCTGGACAATACGAGCGCCCTGATCTTCCGACTGTTACGGCTCAACCGTGAAACGCAGAGCCATGTCACAGCGGAGGAACTGCACCTGATCGTTGCCGAGGCCAGCAAGTCGGGCGTGATCGAAGAGAGTGAGCGGGCTATCATTTCTGGCGTTGTCCGGCTTGCAGACCGGCCTGTGCGGGAAGTCATGACACCGCGCACCGAAGTGGCATGGGTCGATGTCGATGCCAGTCCGCACATTCTGCGCGATACGATTCTCGAGTCTGGGCACAGTCGCCTGCTGATTGCCGAAGGCTCGGTGGACAATGTGATTGGAGTCGTCCAGTCGCGCGACATTGTGGCGGCGCTGCTCAATCGCAAGGCGCTGGATTTGCGCGCCCTCATGCGGACGGCTCCGATTGTGCCTGATCAGGTCGATGCGATGGATGCGCTGGGCGTACTGCGCGGTGCAGAGGTTCCCATGGCGCTGGTTCATGATGAATATGGGCACTTCGAAGGCATTGTCACGCCGGTGGATCTGCTCGTTGCCATTGCCGGCGGTTTCGCTTCCGACGCCGATGATGATGGAGAGCCGGTCTTGGTCGAACGCGACGATGGCAGCCTGCTGATCGCCGGATGGATGGCGGCAGACGTGCTGGCCGAACGGCTTGGCCTCTCCCTTCCCGAAGACAGGGACTATGCCACGGCGGCCGGATTTGTGCTCGATGCGCTCAGGCATATTCCTGAAACCGGCGAATGGTTCGAAGCCCAGGGCTGGCGCTTTGAAGTGGTCGACATGGATGGTCGAAAGATTGACAAGCTCCTCGTGTCTAGCCCGCAGTGAACCGATGATGCGCGGCACACCTGCCAAAAGGATCACTTGCTTGCCTATTCCCCAGGAGGCACGCTAGGCAAGCATCATGGTCATTGTATCGAATCCGCTCGCCCTGATTGGCAATACGCCGCTTGTCCGCCTTGCAGGCCCGTCTGCCGAGACGGGCTGCGAAATCCTCGCCAAGTGCGAATATGCAAATCCCGGCGCTTCGGTGAAGGATCGGGCCGCGCTCTACATCATCGAGGATGCGGAACAGCGCGGCGCTCTTTCACCCGGCGCGATGATCGTCGAAGGAACGGCCGGCAATACCGGCATCGGGCTGGCGCTTGTTGCCAATGCCAAGGGCTATCGGACGACCATCGTGATGCCCGAAACCCAAAGCCGCGAGAAAATGGACACGCTTCGCGCACTTGGTGCCGAACTGGTGCTCGTGCCGGCCGCGCCGTTTTCCAATCCCGGTCATTTTGTCCACACCTCGCGCCGGATTGCCGAAGAAACTCCGGGTGCGCTTTGGGCCAACCAGTTTGACAATACGGCCAATCGCAAGGCCCATATCCACGGGACGGCTGAGGAAATCTGGGACCAGACGGGTGGCAAGGTCGATGGCTTTACTTGCGCCGTAGGGACGGGCGGCACCCTTGCCGGAGTCGGCCTTGGTCTGAAGGCAAAGAACCCGGATATCACCATTGCGCTGACCGACCCGCATGGCGCTGCCCTCTACAGCTATTATGCCTGTGGCGAACTCAAGGCCGAAGGAAGCTCGGTTGCCGAAGGCATTGGACAGGGGCGGATTACCGCGAATCTCGACGGCGCGCCAGTCGACACCCAGTTTCGCATTTCGGATGAGGAAGGGCTTTTGTGGGTGCGCCGCCTGCTCCATGAAGAAGGCCTGTGCCTTGGCCTGTCATCAGGCATCAATGTGGCGGGTGCCATTGCGCTGGCCCGCCAGATGGGCCCCGGCAAGACCATCGTGACCATTCTGTGTGACACAGGGTTCCGCTACCTCTCTACGCTTTACAATCCGGAATGGTTGCAATCCAAGGACTTGAGCCTATTCTCCCGTCCAACGGGATAAATGCAGATTGGCTGTGTCTGGGTTGACGGCAGCGGCCAAGGAGAAAGCTTCGCATGGCAGACGAAAAGCGTCGCGATGGAATGCAGCGCATTCGCGTGGGCTTGACCGGACTTGCTGTTGTCCTGCTGATCGTCATGGACGATCAGGCGCATCGGACGCTCGGGGCGGTGAA
>CAYSCC010000258.1:0-3335 GCA_964429375.1 uncultured Chakrabartia sp. | reverse complement strand
GCTACTACGGTGACGTGACCGAAAAGCAGTTCAAACAGAGCTACCAGATGGCTGACCGCATGAAGGGCGACACGTCGCAGAACCTCATCGGGCTTCTTGAGCGGCGCCTTTCATCTGTTGTCTATCGCGCCAAATTTGCCCCAACCGTGTTTGCTGCGCGTCAGTTGGTGAGCCATGGGCATGTTCTGGTCAACGGCGTGAAATGCAATATCGCCTCACGCCGCGTAAACGTCGGCGACGAAATCAGCCTGGGAAGCAAGGCTGTCGAAATGGCGCTTGTCATCGAAGCTCAGAGCCTCGCTGAACGTGACATCCCGGACTATATCGCAACCGATGGTGCATCGAAGGTCACCTTCGTTCGCGTTCCCTCCCTTGATGAGGTCCCGTATCCGGTCAAGATGGAACCGAATCTCGTCGTCGAATTCTATTCGCGCTGACGAATTTGGTCTTGTCCAGTGAACAGGGGCGGCCTTTGCGGGTCGCCCTTTTCATTGTCCGGCTGCCAGCAAGAAGTCAGCGCTTTTCTTCAACAATTCGGCGCGCACAGCAGAGTCAACCAGACTGTGCTCAAGCTTTGGATATTCTATCAGTTCCACCTTTTTTCCTGCTGCAATCAGTTGTTTGGCCATCAAACGGGATTGCGCGATATTCACATTCCGATCCAATTCACCATGGAACATCAAGACCGGCACAGCGATCTGAGAGGCATTGCGCGCGGGAGAGCCTTCCTTGATATGCGGCCCCGAACCAATGAATTCTGACTGCACCCGATAGATAGACCAGTTCACCCACTCCTTCTTGAGCGTTTCCAGGTCAGTTACGGGTGCAACGGCGACAACAGCCTTGAAGAGGCCGGGATCGACAACCGCAGACTGCAAGGCAGCGTAGCCGCCATAAGACCAGCCGAGAATGAACAGCTTGCCGGGGTTTGCGAGTCCAGATTTGACCAGCCACCGACCGGCATCATTCACATCGCCGATAGCGGTTCGCCAGGATTTGAATCCATTCTCCTGATACCAGGAATCCCCGTATCCGCTGGAGCCGCGATAATTTGGTTGAAGAACAGCGAATCCCCGGCTGACAAAATACTGGGAGAGCCAGTCAAAGCCCCATTCGTCCCTGGCGCTCGGCCCTCCATGCGGCATCACGATTGCAGGCAGATTCTTGCCGTTACTTCCGGGAGGTACTGTCAGATAGGCTGGCACATTGGTACCATCCGCTGCTGCATAGGTGACAGACTGTACCTGGGCCAATGTCATCCCCTCCAATTGGGGGCGCGCCGGCATGATCGGCTGCAGCTTTTTGGCCACACGATCAAAAAGATAGTAGGTTCCCGGACTGGTGTCTCCACCCGCCCAGATCAACAATTTGCTTTCATCCTGGCTCGAATCGACAAATTCGATCAGAGGCTGGTTCGGGAGAGCCCTTCCCAAACCGGCTGCCAGCCTTTTGAGATCGGGATCGAAATAGACCGACTGTCGCCGCTCGGTCGCAAAGCTCGCGCCCACGACACGCTGTTTTCGTCCAATCCGGATCAATCCATCCACGTCAACATCGGGCCGCGACAGGACAATCCGTGGAGCCAGAGAGCGATTGGCCAGCGAAACCGCAACAAGCGCCTGACGCCCATTCGATTTTGCAAAGCCATAAACCGTGTTTGTTTGGGGATCGACATTGAATGGGTTGAAACCCTCGCTTGTCAGATCATCAAACAACCCCAAGGGCTCCCAAGTGCGAGAATCAACCTGTCGGTAAAGATAGGAAATCCGTCCATTATCATAGCCTTCTGCGGTTTTCTTCGCGATGCCCATGATACGCACGTTACCTAGTCCATCCGAGATATATTCGACAGCGTCCCTCCTTGGGGGTTCTACGCGCTTCACGGACACGGTCCGCGTGTCGATCCGGTCAACGCCTATCCCTTCGTCGGTCGATTGCATCAGTGATCGCGTTACGTCTGGAACATAGGAACGGGTCATCAGGACCGCCCCATCGGCATCGGGAAGCAAATCTATGACCCCCCCGCCGCGATTGTCCCTGTACAAGGCATCTAGACCTTGTCTTTTGCTCAGAACCTTAATGTTGCTACCGTCGTCGTTGATGGCGATGACGCTTGTAAAACCGACAATTTCCTTGTCGTGGTCCCCCTGCCCCTGCTGATATCCACCGACCTGGCATGTCAGCCGATCATTGGCCACCCAGACGCAACCCAATAGGTGTTCAGGATCACCCGATGATTTCAACACGACATGCGGACGCGTTTCCTTCAAAGTGTCCATCGAATACAATGTAACTGCCGATCCCGGGGCCGGCCCAAGAAAGGCAATCTTTGTCCCGTCAGGAGAAAGCGCTGCACCAAAAATGGCCTCGCGCGCACCAAAGGCTGCGGCAGTATCTGCATTTGAGGGAGTCTGCGCGGGACCTGCGGATGAAAAAGCCGCAACTATTGAAAAGAAAAACAAATGTCTGCGCATCATATTACTCCCCTCCCGTAATATTCATTGCCTATTACTAAAATGAATTTCAGGCGACACAAGCCCCGCCGGAGACGGGCAGCCCTGAGATGAGGCTGCGCAAGAAAATGACACGCAGGAATTGACGGCCGGGGCGTAGCGTTCAATGATCGGGAAAACAGGAGAGTGTTTGATGGCGCGAAAGGGTGTTGATCTTGGGGGTGACGGTGATGCCAATGTGGCATTGAACCCAATCGTTGGCCTGGCGCGGGAAGATCTTCTTGGCGCAGTTTCTGTCATGTTGCGCGAAACGGCGGCCAAGCCGTCAACCACATTGAAGCATGCGCGCCTTTTTACAGATGATGTCATCAAAATCCTGACGAACAAGTCAGACATAGCACCTGATCCAAAGGACAAGCGCTTCGCCGATCCGACCTGGGCGAAGAACCCTTTCTACCGAATGGGGATGCAATATTATCTTGCAGCGCAAGGCAGCGTGAATCGCTGGATCGCCGACCTTGAGCTCGACGAACTTGAACGTGCGCGCGCAAATTTCGTCAGTGGCATGATTCTCGACTCCCTTGCGCCAACGAATACCCTTTTGGGAAACCCGTCTGCGATCAAGAAGTCCGTCGAAACCGGAGGCGCATCGCTGATACGTGGGCTGAAGAATGCCTATAATGACATGGTCCACAATGATGGCATCGTCAGCCAGGTGGATTCCCGCCCCTTCAAGATCGGTGAGAATATCGCAACGTCACCGGGAGCCGTTGTGTATCGATCGGAAATCATGGAACTGATCCAATATCAGCCGACGACCGAAACGGTGCACGAATATCCGCTGCTGATCATCCCGCCGCAGATCAACAAGGCTTATATCAA
>CAYSCC010000257.1:0-3354 GCA_964429375.1 uncultured Chakrabartia sp. | reverse complement strand
GCGAGACTTGGGCCCGCACACGCAGGCGGCGTGCGTGAAAGTCTGGAATCAGTGTGGCAACGTGCGATCAGGATTTGTTGACGATTGTTGCGACATTGTTCCACATGCTGATCGTCTTTGATGCAAATGTCGTCAATGAACCAATCATTGCAACAACGATCAGCGACAGGATCAGCGCGTATTCTACGGCAGTTGCACCTTTGCTGTTACGCAGGAGTGCGCACAGAATTTTTGCCATGACTTGTTCCCGGTCTCGTGTTCCCTGGTCGGGGAGACTGAGTTAAGGGCTTTGGCGTTAAGAAATTGCTAATCGGGGTGAAACGTTGGCGTTCGGGACGATTCTGGTTGTGGCTGCGGCGCTGATTGATCCTTCGGGCAGGATTTTTGTGCAGAAGCGGCCCGAAGGCAAGGCTATGTCTGGCCTTTGGGAATTTCCCGGAGGCAAGGTCGAAGATGGCGAACTGCCCGCCAACGCGCTTGTTCGGGAACTGGCGGAAGAACTTGGAATTTCCGTGCGGCCTGAGGACCTGCACCCGGCGTGTTTTGCCTGTGAGCCACTGGGAGATGCCCAGCTCCTCCTTCTCCTGTACATCTGCAGGGAGTGGACGGGGGTCGCAAGCGCACGGGAGGCACCTGAATTCCAGTGGGCGACGATGGCTGCCTTGAGCACTCTGGACATGCCGCCGGCAGACGGTCCGTTTATTCAGCTCCTGGAGCGGCTGGCCGCGACGGACGCGCCCAGCCCGTGACTGTCAGGATCGCGAATTGTTCGACCACAGGCTCGGAAAACCGGGACGCAAGCCTCGCATAATCTGACCGGCTGAGCGGCACGCGTCGGGAAAGGCAGTTTGCAAGGCCATTGGCTCGCAGGTCGCCGATCAGTCGGTCAAGTGTCCGGTATCGTGCGGAAATTGTTTCGCTTTCAGCAACAGGCAGCGAGAAATGGGCCCGCGCAAGCAAGTCTCCAGCGCCCCTGACATCGATCTGCGGATGAAATCGGCTCACAACCTGTGTGCCGTCCGCCGGCAATGAAAGGCCGGAACGCAGGAAGGGCAGGCTGCCTGCGCCCATCATTGTGCCCATGAACAGTCCATCATCGGCCAGGGTGCGGTTGATCAGCAACAAGGCACCCGGCAGGTCAGAGACAGTATCCAATGTTCCCAAATCCAGAACCAGATCGAAACTGCGGTCAGCAAAGGGAAGCCGGTCTTCGTCACACTGAACAGCTGGGTTTGGGCAGTGCGCAAGAAAACCAGGATCGGCATCCACACACGCGATCCCGCGGTCCGAAAGTCGCCCGCTGAGCCCGACAGGCGCCCCGCCCACGACAAGGGCCCGGGAAAATGAGGCACGAACAGCATCGAGCCGGTCCAACATGTCATTGGCCATATGTTCAATGATCCACCGGTCTTCGACTGGATAGCGACCGATGCGTGCCCGCTGTCTGCGTCGCGCAATGCGGCTGAATATTTCCGGCGGGGTCATGATCAAGCCTTGTGCAACGCCCTGCGCGAAGCAACAAGACAGCATATGCGGAATTTCTTCGCGAGTATTGTATCGTTTGCACTGCCGCCCCGATGCGCAGGGTGCGGTCGGATTGTGGAAGCCGACCTGCTGTTTTGCGTCGAGTGCTGGCAATCACTTGATTTGCTGAGCGGCCAAGGTTGCGAGCGCTGCGGTACCCCGACATCGACTGGCGCTGCGATCTGTGGTCCGTGTCTGCACAGACCGCCGGATCATGACGGGGCCATTGCAGTGACCGTATATGGGGAATTGGCGCGGACAATTTCCCTGAAACTGAAACAGGGTCGCAAGATCGGGCTGGCCAAGCTCATTGCCAGCCTGATGCACAGGCGGCTGCCGGGCGAACAGGGACTCCTGATTCCGGTCCCGGCCCATCGCTGGCGCCTGTTCAGGCGTGGGTTCAATCAGTCCGCCTTGATCGCACGGCATCTCTCGCGTTTGAGCGGACTGCCCGTCCAGCTGGATGTCCTGCGTCGTGCGCGTGCGACTCCAATGCTGAAGGGTGCAAACGCGCAAGACCGCGCGCGTATTGTACGCGGCGCGTTTGTCGTCGATCGCAGCCTTGCTTCGGACATTGCCGGACGAACAGTTTTTTTGGTCGATGACGTATATACAAGTGGTGCAACTGCGAACGCCTGCGCACGCGCCCTCAAAGGGAGCGGAGCGGGGAAGGTGATCGTTCTTTGCTGGGCACGCGTCATTTTGGGTGAGCATGCAGATTGACATATCGGTCAGGCGCACACATCTGAGGGTAGGAGACAAAGATGGCCGACATTGAAATTTATACCAAATTTCTATGCCCTTATTGTTCGCGCGCGAAGGCCTTGCTGGATTCGAAGGGCGTTTCCTATCGGGAGATCGACGTCACGATGGACGCCGGGCTGCGTCGCGCGATGATGGATCGATCCAATGGTCGCTCTACGGTTCCGCAGATTTTCATCGACGGGCTTCACGTCGGCGGTTCAGATGATCTGGCCGCGCTTGATGCCCGTGGAGGGCTGGATCCGCTGCTGGGTCAGCAAACGGCCTGATGCGCATTGCGCTGACACAAATGTGCTCCGGAATTGATCCGAAGGCCAATGCAGTCGCGCTTGTTGATGCCATCGCTCAAGCTGCAGACCGCGGTGCCAGCATGGTGTTTACCCCCGAAATGTCTGGTCTGCTTGATCGCAATCGCCAGCGTGCGAGTGTGAATCTCAAAGACGAATCGCAAGATCCGGTTCTTTCGGCCGTTTGCGATGCAGCTGCGCGGAACGGCATTTGGGTTTCTCTGGGATCGCTCGCATTGAAGAGCGCCGTGGATGAACGGCTCGTCAATCGGAGTTTTGTCGTGGACGGGAATGGGGCCATTCGCGCACGGTATGACAAGATTCACCTGTTTGACGTTGATCTCCCGACAGGTGAAAGCTGGCGCGAGTCCGCCGCATTTGCCCCCGGCACGGAAAGCGTGGTGGTCGATACGCCGCTTGGACGCTTGGGCCTGAGCGTCTGCTATGATCTCCGGTTTCCGGCACTGTATTCGGCTCTGAGCCAGGCAGGCGCGAATCTCATTTCAATTCCAGCCGCATTCACCGTGCCGACTGGCAAGGCGCATTGGCATGTGCTGATGCGAGCGAGAGCAATTGAAAATGCTGCATGGGTCGTCGCTGCGGCTCAAGTCGGACTGCACGAGGATGGCAGAACGACATATGGCCATTCGCTTGTCGTCGATCCTTGGGGCGAGATTGTTCTCGATATGGGTGATGAGCCTGGCATTGGTTTCGTTGAATTGGAAACGGGGCGATGTGAAGACGTCAGGGCACAGATTCCTGTTGTTTCACACCGGCGCGC
>CAYSCC010000256.1:0-3365 GCA_964429375.1 uncultured Chakrabartia sp. | reverse complement strand
CGTTCGATCTGGGGCGGCGGCTGGCTTGCCAGCCTTGGTGCTTTGGATTTTGCCGGTGGTATCGTTGTGCACACCACAGCCGGCATTGCGGCACTCGTGATTGCAGTGATCCTTGGCGCACGAAGGGGCTTCAACAAGACCCTGCTTCCCCCACACAGCCCAACCTTGACCATGGTCGGCGCCGGCCTGCTCTGGTTTGGCTGGTACGGCTTCAACGGTGGGTCAGCCCTGTCGGCAAGCGGAGACGCTGCGTCTGCCATCCTGAATACCCATATGGCTGCGTGCGCGGCCGCACTCATCTGGATCCTGCTTGAAAGGGCGAGGATCGGCAAGGCGACCTCGATCGGCATCGTGACGGGTGCGGTTGCTGGTCTGGCAACCGTCACACCGGCTGCCGGCTATATCGGTATTGCGGGAGCGATTGCCCTTGGTACGCTTGGGGGACTTGTCTGTTTCTTTGCTGTCCAGCTGGTGAAGCAGACCTTGAAGATCGACGATTCGCTTGACGTTTTTGCCGTGCATGGCGTGGGGGGGATGCTGGGGTCAGTCCTCTTTCCGCTCTTCATGCTGCCTTCGTTCGGTGGGGATGGCTTCTCCAATGATCAGAGCCTTGCGGGCCAACTGGGAGCGCAGGCCCTTGCCGTAGGCCTGGTTGCAGCATGGACTGGCCTTGCCACCTGGCTGTTTTGCGCGGCGAGCAAAGGTCTCCTGCCAATGCGGGTGGATGAAGAAGCCGAACATGATGGGCTGGACCTGTCAAGCCACGGCGAACGGGGCTGGGAGCTCGACTAGGTCAGCTCATCCCACATATTCTTGAGCTTGGAGAAGAAGCCTGCTGACTGCGGGCATTCTTCTCCGGTCTCGGTCTTGCGGAACGCTTCAAGCAGTTCCCTTTGTTCCGCCGTAAGGCTTGTCGGCGTTTCAACGTCTATTTGAACAACCAGATCGCCGGTGCCCCGCCCATTCAAGACCGGCATGCCAGCGCCACGCTGGCGGAGCTGCTTGCCCGACTGGATTCCAGCCGGAATACGGATTTCGTGAGGGGTTCGATCAAGCCCGGGTACCGTAATGGTTCCACCAAGTGCAGCTGTCGTGAAGCTGATCGGCGCACGGGCAAACAGCGTCGTGCCTTCTCGCTGGAACAGCTGGTGCCGCTGCAAATGAATGAAGATATAGAGATCACCAGAGGGAGCGCCTCGTTCTCCCGCCTCGCCCTCGCCTGACAGGCGGATGCGAGTCCCGTCATCAACGCCACGCGGAATGTTGACGCTCAGTGTCTTTTCCCTGTCAACTCGGCCACTGCCGCGGCAGGTTCCACAAGGGTCTGTCAGGACCTGCCCGGCCCCGCGACAACTGGAACAGGGACGTTCAACCACGAAAAAGCCTTGCTGCGTTCGCACTTTGCCATGGCCGCCACAGGTTCCGCACGTCTTTGCAGACGTGCCCGGCTTTGCGCCCGAGCCTCCGCATGGCTCACACGCCGCGGAAACTTCAATACGGATTTCCGTTTCCTTGCCGTGGAAACTGTCCTCAAGGGTGATTTCCAGATCGTAGCGCAGGTCTGCACCGCGCTGCGGGCCGCGCTGGCGGCCACGCCCTCCACCCATGAATTCGCCGAAAATATTGTCGAAAATGTCGGAGAAGCCGCCAAAGTCCTGCGGACCTGCGCCGCCGCCATTCTGGAATGCCGCCTTCCCATACTGATTATAGGCGGCCCGCTTCTGGGGATCTTTCAGGACATCATAGGCTTCACTGATGGCCTTGAACCGGGCTTCTGAGTCCTTGCAGCCCGGATTCCGGTCTGGATGATACCGCATGGCGAGCTTGCGGTAGGACGATTTGATCGTCCCCTCATCCGCCGAGCGCTCAACCTCTAGAAGCTCATAATAATCGTCAGGCAGAGACATGGAACCCCCCGAAAAGACGGTCCCCGGAGACTAGCCCCGGGGATCGTTCCTCAGCCCTTGTTCTCATCGACTTCAGAGAATTCGGCATCCACCACATCCTCATCCTTGGGCGCTTCGGCCTCAGGCGAGGCAGCGGCTGCCTGCTCCTTTTCATAGATTGCCTGGCCGAGCTTCATGGCCGCCTGGGCCAAAGCCTGGCCCTTTTCGGTCATCGCTGCGACATCGCCGCCTTCAACGGCTGTCTTGGCTTCGGCGATTGCCGTTTCGATTTCCGCCTTGGTCGCTTCATCCACCTTGTCACCATGTTCGGCAAGCTGACGTTCCGTGGTGTGGATCAGGCTTTCAGCATTGTTCTTCGCTTCGGCAGCTTCCTTGCGCTTCTTGTCTTCCTCGGCAAATTGTTCGGCTTCCTTGACCATCTGTTCGATGTCGGCGTCCGAAAGGCCGCCGGAAGCCTGAATCTTGATCTGCTGCTCCTTGCCGGTCCCCTTGTCCTTGGCATGAACCGAGACAATGCCGTTTGCATCGATATCGAACGTCACCTCGATCTGAGGAACGCCACGCGGTGCAGGCGGGATGCCAACTAGGTCAAACTGGCCGAGCATCTTGTTATCCGCGGCCATTTCACGCTCGCCCTGGAACACCCTGATCGTCACGGCCTGCTGATTGTCTTCGGCCGTCGAATAGACCTGGCTCTTCTTTGTCGGGATCGTCGTGTTCCGGTCAATCATCCGGGTAAAGACGCCGCCAAGCGTCTCGATGCCGAGCGACAGTGGCGTCACATCGAGCAGAAGCACATCCTTGACGTCGCCCTGCAGCACGCCCGCCTGAATGGCAGCGCCCATCGCCACGACTTCGTCCGGGTTCACGCCGGTATGCGGTTCCTTGCCGAAAAACTCCTTCACCACTTCGCGCACACGCGGCATGCGGGTCATGCCGCCAACGAGCACGACTTCGGAAATGTCCGCCGCCTTCACGCCAGCGTCGGCAAGTGCCTTCTTGCAGGGCTCAAGCGTCCGCTTGATCAGGCCCTCGACCATCTTTTCAAGGTCGGCACGCGAAATTGACTTCACAAGATGCTTCGGGCCAGTGGCATCCGCCGTGATGAACGGCAGGTTGACTTCCGTTGTGGCCGCAGAGGACAGCTCGATCTTCGCCTTTTCGGCAGCTTCCTTCAGACGCTGCAGCGCAAGCTTGTCCTGCGTCAGGTCAATGCCCTCCGCCTTCTTGAAGTCAGACGCGAGAAATTCAACAATCGTCGCATCGAAGTCTTCACCGCCAAGGAATGTATCACCATTGGTCGACTTCACTTCAAAGACGCCGTCTCCAATTTCAAGGACCGAAATGTCGAACGTGCCGCCACCAAGGTCATAGACCGCAATCAACTTGCCATCATTCTTTTCAAAGCCATACGCCAACGCGGCGGCAGTCGGCTCGTTGATGATGCGCAGCACTTCG
>CAYSCC010000255.1:0-3377 GCA_964429375.1 uncultured Chakrabartia sp. | reverse complement strand
GGAGGTCCGCATCACCGTGATCGCGACCGGCTTCGATCGGGCGCCGCGCATGATCACCACGCCGGAGCCGTCGGGCCCGACCCCGGCGCGCCGCTCGACGTCGCAGCAGGTACCATGGCGTGCGGATCACGGACGGCGCACTTGTTTCGGCAGCGACACTCTCGAACCGGTACATTTCGGACAGATTCCTTCCCGACAAGGCGATCGACCTGATGGATGAAGCGGCCTCGCGCCTGCGCATGGAGGTGGAATCCAAGCCTGAGGAAATCGAAACGCTGGACCGCAGGATCATCCAGCTGAAGATCGAGCGCGAAGCACTCAAGAAAGAAACTGATCAGGCGTCGAAAGACAGGCTGGAGGCGCTGGAGGATGATCTCGCCGCTCTGGAAGAGCAATCGGCAGAGCTGACGACGCGCTGGCAGGGTGAAAAGGAAAAGATCGCGGGCGAGGCCAAGATCAAGGAAGCGCTCGACCAGGCACGTATGGAGCTCGATCAGGCCCAGCGCGCCGGCGATCTCGCGCGGGCAGGCGAACTGCAATACGGCAGGATACCGGATCTGGAAAAGCAGCTTTCGGATGCTGAGGCCGCTGCAGGCGGCGCCATGCTTCGCGAGGAAGTGACAGCGGAAGACATTGCCGGTGTGGTCTCGCGCTGGACTGGCATCCCGGTTGACCGGATGATGGAAGGCGAACGCGAAAAATTGCTGCAGATGGAAAGCGTGATCGGCAAGCGCGTGATCGGGCAGTCCGACGCGGTAAAGGCAGTGTCCACGGCCGTGCGGCGTGCTCGAGCCGGTTTGCAGGACCCGAACCGCCCGCTGGGCAGTTTCCTCTTCCTCGGCCCGACGGGCGTCGGCAAGACCGAACTGACCAAGGCGCTCGCCGCGTTCCTGTTCGACGACGAAGCGGCCATGGTTCGCATCGACATGTCGGAATTCATGGAGAAGCATTCGGTTGCGCGGCTGATTGGAGCCCCTCCCGGCTATGTCGGCTACGAGGAGGGCGGCGTGCTGACAGAGGCCGTGCGCAGGCGGCCCTATCAGGTCGTGCTGTTTGACGAAGTGGAAAAGGCCCATGGCGATGTCTTCAATGTCCTGCTGCAAGTGCTGGACGATGGCCGGCTGACGGACGGCCAGGGCCGTACCGTGGATTTCACGAACACGCTGATCATCCTGACGTCGAACCTGGGCAGCCAATTCATTGCTGGCCTTGGCGAAGGCGAAGATGTCGAAAAGGTCGAACCGCAGGTGATGGAAATCGTCCGCGCGCATTTCCGCCCGGAATTCCTCAACCGGCTGGATGAGATCATCCTGTTCCACCGGCTCGGACAGGATCATATGGGCCCGATTGTCGATATCCAGGTGGGCCGCGTGGGTAAGTTGCTGGCTGACCGCAAGGTCACGCTCGACCTGACGGACGCGGCGCGCGCCTGGCTTGGCCGGGTTGGCTATGATCCGGTCTACGGCGCACGGCCATTGAAGCGCGCAGTGCAGAAGTATCTCCAGGATCCACTCGCGGAAAAGATCCTGCGCGGCGAAGTGCCGGATGGATCAACGGTGCACGTGGATGAGGGCGATGGAGGTCTTGTCTTCAGATAGGCTGTGCCCCTGAGGTCTGTCATGGCGCAGCCCCCACAGCGTCCTCCAGCCCATGACCAGCGTGGACGGCGGGTGCAGCCTTTCGCCAGCCGCCACCCCTTCGCCCTGTAACACGCACGAGGCGACGTCAGGTTTTGGGTGACTGTGCGCGACTGCATAATGTCTGCTTTGGGGTGGGAAGCGGACACTTGCTTCGGCCTCCGAATGCGCCCAGGTTGCTCGCTGTCGTCGCGGCTGGAGGATCGTCATGGGCATCTTTAGGTTTCCGAGGCTTGCGTGGGCAGCTGTCCTAGCGTTGCCACTCGCGCACGCATCATTGGCTGCAATACCGGCCCCCAGGGATCAGACTGCCGATGAGCGGGCTGTCTTGGCTGCAGATGCGCAGCAGCGGCTAGCTGTGGCATCAAAAGACATCGTTGCGATCGGCAAGATTTCGGACCCCCATTTGCGGGTGAATGCCCCAAATAACCGCATTCTAACGCGCGACGACTTGATGCGGATGGTTGCGTCCGGCGAAATCCGCAATGAGGTGTTCGAGCGCACGCCTGAAGATGTAGTCATTACCGGCGATGTTGGCGTTGTTATGGGACACGAGATCGTCTTCCCCGGCGCCGCGAGTGAGCAAGCACGCATGTATGGCCGAAAGACCCTGAACCGACGTTACACTAATGTCTTCATTCGCACCGCAGAGGGTTGGCGGCATCTCGCCCGGCACGCCAACATCATGTTGAGCGCACCTTCACAGTAGCGTCCGCAATGGGGTCGATACCGCACTGTCCGCTTTCGGAAGCTATCCCGTGTCTAAAGCAGGTTGTTCGGCCAGATGGCTGTCCGCCACATATGGGCGACGGGTGAGCCGTCGAAGCCAAGGCCCTCTTCGGGATTGCGGAAATTGCGGCCGATGATGTCCGTGAAGATATCCGGATCGGGCGTTGGCCCATCGTCGAAGAAATAGATGTCATACAGCGTCACGGCGCGCGACGTGCCATACCAGCGGTGCGAGCGGGCGAACTCGGCGTCCTTGCGAATATAGTCCGGCGGCACATAATCAGGCCCGAAGAAACGGGTGTAGCTCTCTGGATAGGCATAGCCCGCCGCTTCATCGGCAAAATAGCGCAGGCATTGGTGGTATTGCACCGCCCAGGCCACCTCCTCGCTCACATAGGGCGCAATCATTTGCGCACCCCAATAGCCGTGATCGGACCGGATCAGGCAGCCATTGGAAATGTCATGCAGCAGGCAGGCCATGATGATCGTTTCATCGCGGCCATCCTCAAGGGCCTTGGTCGCGCTCGTCAGCAGATGGCGAATCGTGATGCCCTGCATACGGTGCTTCAGGAAATCGAGCAGTGTGGGTCTTGCCGGCATGGGCGGCAGCGCCGGATTATCCCCCATCATGAAGACATGGCCGGCATCCATGCGGGCCAGCAGATCCGGCTCTGGATTGTCGATCCCTGTGCCCATGATGCCGACTGGCGCCGGCATCAGCATCCGGGCCCTGCCGGCTTGCGGGCCATCTGCCTGCGGTGGCTGGATAAAGGCCCGTTCGAGGAATTCGCTATCCTTTTCCACCGCTTCAGGACACCAGCGCAAGGCGGGGCGATTCAGCTGCCCCGAGGGTAACGGAACTGATTCCGGGCAGCGCCTCGATACGCGCCGCGAGTTCGGCATCGAGAACGAAATCCCGGCCAAGGCGAATCCGCGCTGATCCCGTTGCTGTCTGAACAACTGCCAGCAATTCCCCTCTCCCGCCGCGCGACCCCGCAACCAGAGTTGCAA
>CAYSCC010000254.1:0-3379 GCA_964429375.1 uncultured Chakrabartia sp. | reverse complement strand
GCAGCTACACCGTGATTCCGCAGATGATCGCGGACGAACTCGGCGCAGACTGGCGCACGATTGCAGTCGAGCCAGCTCCGCTCAATCCGGCGTACGCCAATGCGGTCTTTGCGCGGGAATGGCACGAAGGCTGGTGGCCAGAGGGCGATATTCAGGCCACTGGCGGATCATCTACCGTGCGCGCTTTCGAACTCGTCGCGCGACGGGCGGGGGCTGCGGCGCGCGCGCTGCTCTGCAAGGCCGCGGCACGGCGCTGGGACGCGGACTGGCTGGCCTGTGACACTGAAGGCGGATTCGTGATCCGGGGCGATGATCGTCTGCGCTTTGGGGAGCTGGCCGAAGAGGCGGCCCGGGAGCGCCTGCCCAAGGACATCCCGCTGCGAACAGGGGCTGGCATGAACCGGCTTACCGGGCGGGGCATGAACCGGCTCGATATTCCAGCCAAGCTTGACGGATCCGCCAATTTCGCGGGAGACATCCGGCTGCCCGACATGGTTTATGCCGCTATCCGGCAGGGCCCGTTGGGCGATTCGGTCCTGAAGTCGGTGGACAGAAAGGCCGCAGCCGGCATGCCGGGCATCCTCGACATTGTCGAGAGCGAACGCTGGGTCGCGGCAGTGGCCAGCAATTGGTGGGCCGCCAATCGAGCCCTTGATGCCATGCGTCCAAAATTCCTGAACCGTGATCGGTATGCCAGCGACAGGGCCATCGACCGCGCACTGAAGGCAGCGCTGGACAATGAGGGCACGCGCATCGCCGAAGCGGGCGACGTGGAGACTGCGCTCGAAAATGCCCGGGTGTCGACGGCGGAATATTCCGTCGGGCTGGCACCGCATGCCGCCATTGAGCCGTTGACGGCAACAGCCTCGCTGGTCGGCGGCAAGCTCCAGCTTTGGATCGCGACCCAGTTGCCGGGGCTCGCCCGTGATGCGGCGGCTCGCGCTGTTGGACTCGACACTGACGATGTGACGGTCCACCCGATGCTGATTGGCGGATCCTTCGGCCGCAAGTATGAAGTCGACATCGCGGGCCAGGTCGCGACATTGGCCCAGAAGCTCAAGCGTCCCGTGCAACTGACCTGGTCGCGGGCGGAGGATCTGATGCACGAGCCGTTCCGTCCAGCTGCACGCGCGCGGATGAGCGCAAGGCTGGGGCGGGCAAGCCAGATCGATGGCTGGCTGGCCAGCATTGCCGCCCCCAATGCCATGGGCGAACTGCGGTCGCGGACATTGGGCGGTCGTTCGGCCAACGAGGCTCGCGAGGATCAGGCGGGACGTGCCCATCTGCATGCGGTTGAAGGTGCGGCGCCGGCTTATGCCATTGCGAATTTCGGTATCGACCATCACCCGGCAGACATTGGCGTGCCGACAGGCCCTTGGCGCGGCCGGGCGCATAGCTACACTGCCTTTTTCAACGAATGCTTCATTGACGAACTGTCACGCGAAAGCGGCGTGGAACCATTTTCGTTCCGCATGGCCCTGCTTGGCGGCAATCCCCGCCTTGCACTCTGCCTGTCCAAGGTCGCGACAAAGGGCGGCTGGGAAGGTGGTGGTCAGGGCACGGGCCAGGGTCTTGCCTGCCACTCGATGGCCGGAAGCCATATTGCCGTTCTCGCAGAGGCCCAGCTTGATGAAGCGCAGCGCGTCCGGGTTTCCCGGCTGGTCGCCGTGGCCGACGTTGGGCGAGTCATCAATCCCGATCTTGCCCGTCAGCAGATCGAAGGGGGTCTGCTGTTCGGCATGGGCGCAGCCGTTGGCCACCCGATTCACATTACACGCGGTATTGCCGGGCCACTCAGGCTGCGGGAGCTTGGCCTGCCCATTCTGGCGGACATGCCCGAGATTACAGTTGAGCTTGTTGCCAGCAACGACGCTCCGGGAGGTGCTGGGGAACTGGGCGTTCCGGCGGTGGCTCCGGCCATTGCCAACGCCTTGTTTGCAGGCAGCGGCCGTCGCATCCGCAGCCTGCCCCTGTCTCAGGGGTACGAGTGATGGCGCGCCCGTCCGACCACCCGCAGATTGCCAACGGGCGTATTGGCGTCCTCCTCGTCAACCTTGGGTCGCCAGAGGCGCCGACGCCGGCGGCTGTCAAATCCTACCTCAGGGAGTTTCTGTCTGATCGACGCGTTGTCGAGATTCCACCGCTGCTTTGGCAGCCCATCCTGCAGGGGATTGTGCTCACAACGCGGCCGCGCAGGTCCGCCAGGGCCTATGCCCAGATCTGGACGGCCGAGGGCTCCCCGCTGGTTGTCATTACGCAAAAGCAAGCCAGGGCGGTGCAGGCCGTGCTGGGAGAGGATGTCGTTGTCGATTGGGCCATGCGCTATGGACGCCCTTCGATCGGCGAACGGCTGACAGCCCTGAAGGCCGCAGGATGTGACCGAATTCTGGTGGCGCCCCTTTATCCGCAATATTCCGCGGCGACGACGGCCACCGTGTTCGATGCCGTGGCTGCATCGCTGTCCGGGATGCGGTGGCAGCCCAGCCTCCGCTTTCTGCCGCCCTATCATGATGATCCTGCCTATATTGGCGCATTGCAGACAAGTGTGGAGCTGGCCCTTGACGCACTGCCGTTTGCACCAGACACAATTCTTGCAAGTTTCCATTCGCTTCCGGCGCGCACCCTCTCACTTGGGGATCCCTATTTCTGTCAGTGCATGAAAACAGCGCGCCTCCTTCAGGAATCGCTCGGTCGGCGCCTTGACGTCAGTTTTCAGTCACGACTTGGTCGCGCCAAATGGCTGGAGCCTGCCACGGATGCCACACTGGCAAGGCTGGCGAGTGAGGGTACCCGCAAGATCGCGGTTGTGGCCCCGGGCTTTTCCGCCGACAATCTTGAAACACTCGAGGAATTGGCCATTCGGGGCCGGGAAACCTTCATTTCGGCCGGAGGAACCGATTTTGCCTACCTGCCGTGTCTCAACGACAGTCCCGGCGGGGTTTCGATGCTCGCGACTTTACTTTCGCGTGAACTTGCGGGCTGGAGCAGGTCTCCCTAATCTTGGCCGCTCGATATCAAAGGAGCGGCACATATGGGCAAGGTGGCTATAGTAACTGGCGGGACCAGAGGCATCGGTGAGGCAATCTGCATTGCGCTCAAAGATGCAGGCTTCACGGTTGCGGCCAACTATGCCGGCAATGTGGAAACGGCGAAAGCCTTCACCGAACGGACGGGCATCCCGGCCTATCAATGGGACGTCTCTGACCATGAGGCCTGTCTCGCAGGATGCGCAAAAGTGGCTGCCGATCTTGGCCCCATCGATGTGGTCGTCAACAACGCGGGCATTACGCGCGACGGCACTTTGCTCAAGATGAGTTACGAAGCCTGGAAAGACGTGATCGATACCAATCTGGGCGGCTGTTTCAATATGGCCAAGGCC
>CAYSCC010000253.1:0-3379 GCA_964429375.1 uncultured Chakrabartia sp. | reverse complement strand
CTCGGCCCGATCATCTTGCACGGCCCGCACCATTCCGCCCAGAAATCAACAAGCACGGGGCCTGCCGCATTGATGACATCATCTGCAAAACTCTGGTCGGTGATCTTTTTTGTGGCCATTCGGATTCTCCTTGCTTGAAGCCAATCTAGGCAGCCGCCGAAACATTCTCAACCACCAGCCGGCAAATTGTCCTGTAGGCGGTGATAGCCCGGCTTGTGCGGCGCAAGGTCGGCATCACCCAGCTGAATCAGTGCCGGTCCGGTCGTGTACAGCAAGGCCGCCCGCACCGTGTGCGACGGAAAGATTCCGCGAAGCACCTCAACATACGCCGCCATCTGGGCCTTGTGGTGATCAGGCACCGCAGAGGCCGAGGCAGGAACCCGCCGACCGGTCTTGAAGTCCACAACCAGAACCTCTGCCTCACCAACAAGCAGGCGATCGACCGTTCCTGCGATCACCTGCCCGTCCACGACACCGGCCAGCGGCGCCTCTGCCAGCCCGCCCTTTGCGAAAACACGCTGGAAGGAGGGCTCGTTCATCACCCGCAGCGCATCCGCTACAAGAGCAGTTCGAAGCTCGGGATCGGCCACACCTGCGGCATCGCGAAGCCAGCGTTCCGCAAAGATGGGGCGATTTGCTGTGTCAACATCGGGCAGCCGCTCAAAAAGGCCATGGAGCAGCGCGCCCCGCTCCGCCGCTTGCCGCATGCCCGGGCTTGGCGGAGGGTCTGCCACGGTGTCGGCGGGGATGATCGCAGACGGCGCCAGAGGCTTTGGCGGACGCGCCTCCTGCGGTGCGGCACTGCTGGCCCAGGCCGGCAAATCCGGGTTCGCCGCTTCTTTGGGGCTTTGTCCCTTGGCACGAACGGGCTCGTCCTCCTGATATTCCAGCCGCAGCACGCCTTCGACGACGCCCGCCCCCATTGCGAGCAACGCCCGTTCAACCTGCACATGCCAGCAGCGTTCTCCCATGCCGTCCTTCAACTGTCGGGACTTCAGCGCACCGCCTATGAAAAGATGCTCTTCGGCACGCGTCAGCGCGACATAGAGAAGGCGCCAGTTCTCCTCCTGCTCCTTGCGCTGGGTCGCCTCTGCTGATGCCCGGAGCGACCCGGTGCGCTCTGCCTTGCGGGGCATGAAGATCGGCAGGGTCAGGCGTTCGTCGGCAACCCAATCAAGGACCTTCGGCTTCTTGGAGTCCGGATCGCGTGTTGCGTCTGCCAGAATGACAATCGGGGCCTGCAAGCCTTTCGCCCCGTGCACCGTCATCACACGAACCGCCCCTGAGGATTGCGCCGACTCCCTCTTGATCTCAACCTCGCTCCGATCAAACCAGTCGACGAAAAGTTGCAGCGACGACGTCACATCCTTTTCAAAGGACAGGGCCTGGCTGAGAAGTTCCTCGATCGGATCGCGCGCTTCCTCTCCCAGGCGCGCAATCAACCGGGCACGGCCACGCATCCGGCCTGAAAGCACTGCCTCCAGGAATTTGTGCGGCGTCGAAAAGTCCGCCATTCCAAGCAAGTCCAGCAGTGCTGGTGGCTTGTGTTCACCCAGATGCTGCCACAGCGATATGCCCCTTCGCTGCTTTCCGCGTTCGTAAAGATCGGCATGAGACCAGCCAATCAGCGGCGAAACGAGGAGCGACGCGAGGTTCAGATCATCCTCAGGCTGGAGAACAAAGCGAATGCAGGACATCAGATCCTGCACAGCAATCGGAACATTGAGCGTAAGGCGGTCTACACCGGCCACCGGGACCCCTGCTTCATGCAATCGCGAAACGATTGTCCGTGCAAGGTCTCCACGGGTCCGAACAAGGATCAGGACATCACCTGGCTCCGCATCCCGCCCCTCGTTGCGCAGTCGCAGTCTGTCCGCTCCTTGTGTCCAGTCCCTGACTTTCGTTGCAATGTCGGCCGCCAGCCTGAGCTCTGCATCACTGAGCCAGGTTTCTTCCGCATCTTCTTCCCCGTCCTCGGCCATATCGGGCCCAATTGGTGGCCACAGCGTTACGCTGCCTGATTGACCCAGACGCGCACTGACATGTGGAACGGGATCCCTGTCCAATCCCATGGCTGTTGGAGTTACGGTTTCAATGAGTTGATTGACCAGATCGAGGATCGGGCGGCCGGATCGATAAGAGTGCGCAAGTGAGAGGTCCTTGACCTCTCTGTCCGCGCCGCCGGCCAAATCAGAAAAATGCGCCTTGGCTCTCTCAAACTCCTTGGGATCGGTACCCTGAAACCCAAAGATCGCCTGCTTGTAGTCACCAACGGTAAAGAGTGTTCGGACCACATTGCCCTTGGCTCCTTCGCCGGCATAAAATTCACCGGCAACGGCTTTGACGATATCCCATTGGCGCGCGTTCGTATCTTGGGCTTCATCCACAAGGATGTGGTCAGTTGCCTGATCCAGCTTGTACCGAATCCAGTTGCCGACACCGTCCTCTTCCAACAGTTTCACGGTATAGCGGATCAAGTCGTTGAAATCGACGACCCCAGCCGCCTGCTTGGCGGCGGCATAGGTTCTGGAATAGGCCTGCCCAACGATCAGCGCATTGGCAATGTCGTCAGCGGTGTTGGCAAGCAACCTGATCTGCAAGAGACCATTGAAAAAATTGTAGAGCCCGGTGGCCAATGGTTCGTATTCTGTATTCTGGGGCGCTTGGCCCTTGCTGAAATTGCGTATGTCTCCAGATGTCGAAGCCCAGACGCCAGTAAGCCGGAACAGGTTCTGCAGCCTCTCTGGTGGAGCCATCGCGAGCCAGTCTGATATGGCGGCCACGCGCTTGAGCCCCGTTACGGTGCCCCAATCCTCATTCATGCCCATGAGCCGTTCAAGGGCCTGCCTGTCAAACCCGCCATCTGTACAGGCCGCAAGCAAGAGCATTTCCGGATCCAAATCCGGCACATCAAGCCAGCGCCTTACCCGCGCCTCGATGCCGCTCTCCAGCGCCTCCATCGCTTCGGGATCACGGGCGCAGCGATCAAGCAGGGTGCGGGCTCCATCTTCCCCCAACCGAAGGCTAAGCCTCTTGAGCCGTTCAACAAGGCCAAGCTGGCCCCCTGATTCCGCGTTTGCAACCATGTGCGCCATGGCTGACTGGCCAAGCGCGATCTCTTCCCGCCCCTCAATGGCTCTGAAACCTGGAACAAGGCCCGCTTCTGCAGGAAATCCGCCAAGAAGGGACTGGCAAAAACTGTGGATCGTCTGGATCCGCAGCCCGCCCCCGCGTGCATCGAGCACCCTAGCGAAAAGCGTACGAGCCTTGGCTTGCTCTTCAGGCCCGAATGCTTCGCCGAGGGATTTGAGATCAAGGGCAAGCGCAGCAGACTCCAGCCTCACCCAACGACCAAGGATTTCATTGATCCGATTGGCCA
>CAYSCC010000252.1:0-3389 GCA_964429375.1 uncultured Chakrabartia sp. | reverse complement strand
CGGATAGGCCCGGCCATTGAGCAGAGACACCCAATAGTTGTAGGCTCGGACATGCATCCGGCGCTCGTCGGTGCCGACGTTCAGCGGGGTTTCCACGCCGACATCGTCTTCCCGGGCAATTTGGCCTGTCTGGTCCATCTGGAAAACCCTCAATTCGTCCCACAATCGAATGGGCGCAACTGTGCACCGCATATGGTTGACGAAGAGTTAAGACATGCCCCGTTCCCGCCGCCTGCTGCGCGTTTTGAATTTTCGATTGACGATGACATTAATGATGTTAGTATGCCTATCATCAATCTTGTGTAGCGTGATTTCGAATTGGCCCGTGGGTGAATGGCCAGAATGCGAGGAACCGTGATATGCTGGAAAATGCGCTTGCGACGTCAGTTTCGCCAAAGGACAGCCGGAAGAATCGCTGTCCTGACAATGCCGCGCTTGCGGCATGGCTCAACTTGATCGCCAGTGGTGACCGGCGCGCCTTCAAATGCCTCTACGATGCGGTTTCGCCCCGCCTCTTCGGGCAGGCGATCAAGCTCATGCGGTGCCGCGATTCTGCTGAAGACGCGCTGCAGGAAACCTTTCTGCGCATCTGGGCAAGTGCTGGACACTATGATCCGACGTGCGGGCTTGCGCTGGCCTGGATGGCCCGGATCGTGCGCAACGTATCCATTGATCACCTTCGCCGTACCCGCAAGGTCCAGCGTTATTTCGCGCCGGAAGAAGACCGGCCGGATATCCCCGTTTCCCCCGAACCGGTGGAAGATCGACTTGACCTGGAAAGGGCGCTAGGCGATCTGCCGGTCGTGCAACAGGACGCCATTTGCCGGATTGTTGTCGAAGGATGGACTCATGAAGAGGTGGCCGTGCGCGGAGGAGTTCCTGTGCCAACCGTGAAATCCCGGGCGCAAAGGGGGCTCAAGCGTCTGCGGTCTACGTTGGAAGCCGAAGCGCGCGACAGCACCGGTCCGGAGCGATGCGGAATGGCGCCTGCGTGAAACCTCCACGCGCACCTTATCAAAGTCCCCTTCGTGCACGGCTGAAGGAACAGACATCAGTCATCATTCTTGAGGCGGTGGCAGAGATCCTGCGAACGGCCGACCTGACAGCAGTAAGTATTGCAGAAGTTGCGCGCGTCGCCCAATTGTCCGAGCAGACGATCTACAGACACTATAATGGCCGCGATGCACTCATCCGGGCCTTTATCGAGTATCACCTGAACCTTGAGACAGGTGGGCCGGACCTCAAGCTCCCGGAAACGATTGTCGAACTGCTCTTGTGGCAGGAGGGACGATACCAGGATTGGGAAAACAATCTCAGGATTGCCAGCGAAGCCTATCTCTCTGCAATCGGTCGGGAGCTTCGCCAGCCACTCTATGAAATCGGATTCCGGAACATTCTGAAGATGCTGGCCAACGAGCACCCGAACCTCTCGGAAGAAACGCGCCGTCGGATCGCCACGGCCATGCTTTCGCTCATGAGCACGGAGAATTTTGTCTTCCTCCATCGCACGTTCGGCTTTGGCGCTGCTCAGGCCAGCGCAAGCATCAGGACATCGATAGAAGCCATGCTGAACGGCGCGCAATAGGCCGTCAGCATTGTTGTTGCGGGCAAATCCTTGCGAGTATGGCATCCCATATCTCGGGTGACGGCACAGGTCCGGCGCAACAGTTTTCCGTATTGCTTTCGCCTTTGACCGAAAGTCGCAGCTGGCAGCGTGCGACAAGAAGGGCGAATGCCGCATCTTCGCCCATGCGCCGCCGCACGAACTGCTGGTCGGTTGTGCGCAGAATGCCCAGCGCATAATCAAGCGCCAGTGCTTCGTCTGCCGTAAGGTCTTGATTGACCAGTTTCATTTCACGCCTGCCATCCTGTGTACCTATGGCCAAGAATACCTTGAGAATGGGACATTGGATGCGTTCACGCGTTTGCCGCCGCAGCGGCGAGCCGCGCGGGATGCCGTGCCTGCTCTGGAGGTCCGCCGCAGGAACTCCCCTGGGAGGGGGGGGGAGGGGAGGGAAGCTCCTGCGGACGGTAGTCACTTGGTCACTCAGTCTGACCGACCAGGGGATGTCAGGTCAGTAAGTGTCGCGCTGTCTTGGACGCGACATTAACCTAACGAACAGCCACGGCAGAAAGATGCATGGCCGTTCAATTTTTTTACGCTGCGTCGGGCAGTGTCAGCCTTTCAAATCTGTCGAGATGAAAATCAGCCGAGCCGAACTGGCCCTCAATCATTGTCGACCGCTTGAAATAATGGCCGATTGCCAGCTCCTGGGTAATGCCGATGCCCCCGTGCGTCTGGATGGCATTCTGTCCCACGAACTTTGCGGATCTCGAAACCTTGGCCTTGGCTAGGCTGACGGCCGCCTTTCGCTCGTCCGCCGGAAGATCGAGCTTGAGCGTTGCCATCAATGTCATCGAAACAATCTGCTCAACTTCAAGGAACATGTCGGCCATGCGATGCTGCAGCACCTGAAAGCGACCGATCGGCTGGCCAAACTGTTGGCGCTGTTTGGAGTATTCGAGTGTTCCTTCATGTAGCCTGCGCGTGACGCCGCAGGCTTCAGCGCAAACGGCAACTGTCGCTTCATCGACAATCCGTTCCACCAGCGGCAGCCCTGCGCCTTCTTCGCCCAGCAAGGCATCCGCAGGAACCGCGACATTTTCGAAATAGACTTCCGAAGCCTGGAAGCCATCGACACAGGGGTAATCACGCCGGACAATTCCCGCCGACTTCGCATCAACAAGAAACAGCGACACGCCGGACGCTTCGCGCTGCGAGCCGCCCGTGCGCGCAGTGACGAGCAGGTGCGTTGCCCACGGCGCCGCATAGACGACGCCCTTGTGGCCATTGAGGACATAGCCTGCCCCGTCCTTGCGCGCGCTGGTGCGCAGGTTCGCAAGGTCATAACGGCCCTGCGGCTCCGCATAGGCAAAGGCAATGATTGCGTTGCCCGCAATGATGTCCGGAATCAGCGCATCCGCCATCGCGCCGCCTGCGGCCTTGAGCGCGCCGCCGCCAATCACGACAGTCTGGAGATAGGGTTCGACCGCAATGACCTTGCCGAATTCTTCCATCATGATCATGTTTTCAAGCGGGCCGCCGCCCAGCCCACCCTGATCCTCGCTGAAGGGTGCGCTCAAAATCCCGAGATCGGTTGCGAGTGCCTTCCAGATGCCCGGGTCGCGTCCGCCATTCGAGGCGATCATCTTCTGGCGCCGGTCGAAGTCATAAGTGTCTGCCAGAAAACGTGCGAGCGTGTCGCGCAGCATGTCCTGCGTTTCGGTAAAATTGAAATCCATTGTTGTCCTCTCAATCGTCGTCCCGAACGGTGCCGGAAGGACGGGTCATCTGTGTCTAGAGCCCAAGCACCATCTTTGCGATGATG
>CAYSCC010000251.1:0-3395 GCA_964429375.1 uncultured Chakrabartia sp. | reverse complement strand
CGAACTGGAAGACAGGATAGAACCTGTCGAGTTCGCCTGCCGCTGCATCAATCAGGGCATCGGCCTGTTCTGCGGACAGCGTCACATCTTCCTGCCCTTCAAGCAGCGCCGCATGGCGAAATACCAGCGTCCCGTTTCCCGACCAGAGTTCGAAATGGCCAAGCCAAAGCTGCTCGTTGATCAGGCCGATGGTTTCGTAGATTCCGGGGTACTGATCTTGACTGACCCGCACATCGGGGAAGGCGAGGAACTGGAGCACACGATCCTCATCGCGCCAGACGCCACGAAGCTCATACTGGCCCCAGGATCCCTGCGTTGCCGCAACAATTTCCTCATCACCAACCCGCTCATGGCTCCAGCCATTGGCCGCAAACCAGCGCTCAAGCGTATCGATGGGCGTCGATGGGCCGTCGTTCGATTCTATGTCGTCAATCGTCATGGCTTGTCCTTGCGCCCAATTCAGGCCCAACTGCAAGGGCTTCGCCCGCGAAATCTGTGGATAGCGTGACTTGGGTCAGGCTTTGGGCTTGGCCGTTCGCTTTGTTGCAGCGGCCTTTTTGGGCTTGCCTTCGAGCGCATCGAGCCGGGCCTTGAGGGCATCAACCTCATCCCGTGCAGCCGCCGCCATTGACTTGACGGCTTCAAACTCATCGCGGCTGACAAAGTCGAGCCCGCCGATCCATTCCTTTGCGCGCTCACGCGCAGATGCTTCCGCTTCGCGCCCCACGCCCGCAATGGTTCCCGCGGCTCCGTTGATGATCTTGGCGATATCGTCGAAAATTCGATTTTGGCTTTGCACTGGCGTTGTCCTTCATCATCGGAGCAATCTGCCCCTCTCGTCCATATCTGGGTGGCGTTCGGCATTTCGGCAAGGGTGAATGACAATGATCGGGGAATGACGCGAGAAACCGCTTTCGTACCTTGACGAAGTGACTAAGGATCGACCTTTCCGGATTCGGACAAAAAGAGGGGAATGACAATGCGCGCACTGATGTTGGGGGCTGCTTTCGCCGCCATTGCTGGCCAGCCGGCCGTTGCACAAATCCGGCCCGACCAGGAAGCCTTTCGCGCGCTGTACAAGGAGCTCGTTGAGACAAATACGACGCTGTCATCCGGCAGCTGCACTTTGGCGGCCGAACGACTGGCTGCACGCATGAGGGCCGCAGGCTTTGCGGACAAGGATCTGACGGTCTTTTCAACCCCTGAAAAGCCAAGGGAAGGCGGGCTTGTTGCAATTCTGGGCGGGAGCGCCAAGTCAGCCAAGCCGATCCTCCTGCTCGGCCATCTTGATGTGGTCGAAGCCAACCGCGCGGACTGGACCCGTGATCCGTTCACCCTCATCGAGGAAGGCGGCTATTTCTATGCGCGGGGCGTGTCTGACGACAAGGCTCAGTCGGCAATCTGGACTGATACGCTGATCCGCTACAAGCAGGAGGGATTCAAGCCCCGGCGAACGATCAAGATGGCGCTGACGTGCGGCGAAGAAACCGTGACGGCATTCAACGGAGCTGGATGGCTGGCGAAGAACCGGCGCGAACTTATCGATGCGGAATATGCGCTCAACGAAGGCGGCGGTGGCCAGGTCAGTCCGGATGGCAAGCGCACCGTCCTGTCCATGCAGGTCGGGGAAAAGACTGTTGCCAACTTCAGGCTGGAGACGACCAATCCTGGCGGCCATAGCTCTATGCCCCGGCCGGACAATGCGATCTATTCGCTTTCGGCCGCACTGAACAGGATCGGGAAATTCGATTTTCCGGTCCAGTTCAGCGACACCACCCGCAGCTTTTTCACGCGGCTGGCGCCGGCAGTCCCACCCGCAATGGCGCGCGCAATTCAGGATCTGCTGGCCAACCCACAGGACAAGGCTGCTGACGCCATTGTCTCGATGGATCCGACTCTGCATTCGACCTTGCGCACAACCTGTGTGGCTACGATGCTGGATGGTGGGCACGCCATGAACGCCTTGCCGCAACGCGCACGGGCAATCGTGAATTGCCGGATCTTCCCCGGCGAGAGCATGGAAAGCGTGCAGGCTACGCTTGCAAATGTGATCAATGATGCGCAGGTTTCGATTACCCCGATTATTGAGGATCGGCCGCTTGCGTCGCCTCCGCCACTGTCGCCAAAAATTTTCGGGCCTGCCGAAAAACTGGCGGCGGAGATGTTCCCGGGGGTCCCGATGCTGCCGACCATGTCGACCGGCGCGACCGATGGCATTTTTCTGGCGGCAGTCGGCATCCCGACCTACGGCGTTCCCGGCATCTTCTATGATGCCGATGGCGGCGGCATTCACGGACTGAATGAGAGAATTCGCGTCAAATCCCTGTATGACGGGCGTGACTATCTGTTTCGCCTCGTCAAGATCTATGCAAACCAGAAATAGCGTTTCAGCCTGACACTGTCTGTTCGATGGCCCCGAACAGGCTGTGGTGCCTGTCGTCTTCCATCCAGATGCGGACGGTATCACCCGCTTTCATGAACGGTGTTTCCGGCTTGCCATGCAGGATGGTTTCAACGGTCCGCACTTCCGCCAGACAGGAATAGCCAAGGCCACCTTCGCTGATGGGTTTGCCCGGCCCCCCATCTGCGCCACGGTTGGAAACCGTGCCGGAACCGATAATGGTTCCCGCGCCCAGGGCCCTGGTCTTTGCCGCATGGGCGATCAACTGGCCAAAATCGAACGTCATGTCGACCCCGGCATCGGCGCGGCCCAGCGGTGCCCCGTTGTAATCGACGCAGAGTGCACCGTGCAGTCGGCCCCCGTCCCACTGGTGACCCAGCGCATCGGGGGTGACGAAAACCGGCGAGAATGCGCTGGCCGGCTTGGACTGGAAAAAGCCGAACCCCTTTGCAAGTTCACCGGGGATCAGGTTGCGCAGAGAGACATCGTTGGTGAGGCCAACAAGCCGAATCGCCTTGCGCGCTTCGTCTGGAGAAATGCCAAGCGGCACGTCGCCGGTCACAACGATGACCTCTGCTTCCATGTCGCACCCCCAACTTGCGTCAGCGAGCGGAATGGGATCGCGCGGGCCGAGGAATCCGTCCGATCCGCCCTGGTACATGAGCGGGTCGTGCCAGAAGCTTTCCGGCATATCCGCTGCCCGAGCCTGGCGGACCAGCGCGACATGATTCACATATGCAGACCCGTCCGCCCATTGATAGGCTCGGGGAAGGGGGGCCGCTGCCTCGCGCTCATGAAAGCGCATCATCGGAATGGCTTCATGTGCCAAATCCGTCGCCAGGTTGCGCAGCGATGCCTCGACGTCGTCCCAGCGATCCAGCGCGGCCTGGAGCGTGGGGGCAATGTGCCCCGCGTCTGCATACCAGGCAAGGTCATTTGATACGACCACAAGGCGGCCATCTCGGCCCGATTTGAGAGATGCAAGTTTCATGAC
>CAYSCC010000250.1:0-3399 GCA_964429375.1 uncultured Chakrabartia sp. | reverse complement strand
GATCGTCCCGTCGCCCGCGAGGCGCACAAAACAGTTCAATTGCCAATTTTCGCTCCACAAGGAGCAACGGAGTTTACCCCATGACCAAGCCAAGAGTCCTTATTTCCGACAAGATGGATCCCAATGCAGCGCAGATTTTTCGCGAACGGGGATGCGACGTTGATGAAATTACCGGAAAGACTCCTGAGGAGCTGAAAGCCATCATTGGCCAATATGATGGCCTCGCGATCCGTTCGGCAACGAAAGTCACGCAGGATATCCTTGATGCGGCTACAAACCTCAAGGTGATTGGCCGTGCTGGTATCGGTGTCGACAATGTCGATATTCCGGCGGCCTCAGCCAAGGGCGTCGTGGTCATGAATACACCCTTCGGGAATTCGATCACGACAGCAGAACATGCAATTGCGCTGATGTTTGCGCTGGCCCGGCAACTGCCGGAAGCCGATGCTTCGACCCAGGCCGGCAAGTGGGAGAAGAACCGCTTCATGGGTGTTGAAGTCACTGGCAAGACGCTCGGCCTGATCGGCGCTGGCAACATCGGTTCGATCGTGGCATCGCGTGCACTGGGCCTCAGGATGAAGGTGGTGGCCTATGATCCTTTCCTCACGCCTGAACGGGCGGTGGAAATGGGAGTTGAGAAGGCCGACCTCGATACCCTGCTTGCAAAGGCCGATTTCATCACCCTGCACACGCCGCTGACAGACCAGACCCGCAACATCCTGTCTCGCGAAAACCTTGCAAAGACCAAGAAGGGCGTCCGGATTATCAATTGTGCGCGTGGTGGCCTTCTCGATGAAGCAGCACTCAAGGACGGACTGGACAGTGGCCATGTGGGCGGCGCGGCTCTGGACGTTTTTGCCGTTGAGCCAGCCAAGGAATCGCCCTTGTTTGGTACTCCCAATTTCATCTGCACCCCGCATCTTGGGGCTTCGACCAACGAAGCGCAGGTCAATGTCGCTCTGCAAGTTGCTGAGCAGATGGCGGATTATCTCGTGAGCGGAGGCGTCACCAACGCCCTCAACATGCCATCGCTCAGCGCGGAGGAAGCCCCCAAGTTGCGGCCCTACATGGCTCTTGCTGAAAAGCTGGGCAGCCTGGTTGGACAGTTGGCGCACGACAATCTGACCAAGATCGCGATCGAAGTCGAAGGCGCTGCGGCACAGTTGAATATCAAGCCGATTTCAGGCGCAGTCCTGTGCGGTCTGATGCGCCGCTACTCCGATACTGTGAACATGGTCAACGCGCCGTTCCTCGCAAAAGAACGGGGTCTCGACGTGCGGGAAGTCCGCCATGACAGGGAAGGCGATTATCACACGCTTGTCCGCGTCTCGGTCGAAACCAGTCAGGGTGAAAGATCGGTGGCCGGAACTCTCTTCGGCAATGGCGAGCCGCGTTTGGTTGAAGCCTTCGGCATCAAGGTTGAAGCTGATCTTGACGGACACATGCTCTACATTGTCAATGAAGATGCGCCTGGCTTTATCGGCCGGATTGGCACGCTTCTGGGAGAAGCGGGGCTCAACATTGGCACCTTTCATCTTGGTCGCCGTTCAGCAGGTGGGGAGGCCGTGCTGCTGCTGTCCATCGATGCGCCAATACCGGAACCCGTCTTGTGGGACGCCTGCAATCTTCCCGGCGTGAAGATGGTCAAGGCGTTGCAGTTTTAGGCACCGATTACAGTCGGGCAGCAACCTCATCGGCCGCAAGTGCCCTTGCGAGGCGATCCCTGATCGCCCGCAATTCCTGAATTGGCATCTGAAGGGCGGCTGGTGGATGCTGCGGTTCCGGTCTTTGCGGTTCAGCAGCCATGGATCCTGTCCCTCCACCCGATGAGAGGAGCTTCTGCACGCCCTTAACCGTGTACCCTTCATTGTTCAGAAGGCGATGGATCCGTTTGGCGAGCGCAACGTCTTCAGGTCTGTAGTAGCGGCGGTTGCCTGCCCGCTGCAGCGGCCGAAGCTGAGGAAAACGTGTTTCCCAGTAACGCAGGATATGCTGCGGCAATCCAAGTTCGTCCGCCAGTTCGCCAATTGTCCGGAATGCGGAAGCGCTTTTTTGCGTTGCAGCCATGCCCTGTCCTAGCCTGATCTGGCAATGCGTGCCCGCATTTTCTGGCTGGCCCGGAAGGTCAGCACCCGGCGCGGCGAAATCGGAACTTCAACGCCCGTTTTCGGGTTCCGTCCAATGCGTTGGGACTTGTCTCGCAGAATGTAGGTCCCAAATCCGGAAATCTTCACATTCTGTCCTTTGGCCAGAGCATGTCCCATCTGATCCAGAATCGCTTCCACAAGGTTTGAGCATTCGGCTCGTGACAGCCCGATTTCATTGTGAATTGCATCAGACAGGTCAGCGCGCGTCAGTGTGCTCCCATCACTCATGAATTACCCCCCATGGCCGATTTTCTAAGCCATTCTATCTCTCTTGCAACGAAGGTCAATCGGGCGGCGCGTTAGATTCGCGCGACACACGCTCCCCACGTAAATCCGCCTCCCATCGCTTCCAGAACAACCACATCGCCGGCCTTGATCCGCCCGTCACGAACGGCGAGATCCAGCGCAAGCGGCACAGAAGCCGCTGAAGTATTGGCATGCTGGTCGACCGTGACGATCACCTTTTCGGCAGGGAGCCCGAGTTTCCGTGCGGTGGCATCAAGAATCCGGGCATTGGCCTGATGGGGCACAACCCAATCCACGTCATCTGCCGAGAGTTGGGCCTTGCCAAGGACTTCGTTCATGACCGACGCCAGATTCGTGACCGCGTGGCGGAACACTTCGGAGCCTTTCATCCGGACCTTGCCCACTGTACCTGTCGTTGACGGACCACCGTCCACGTACAGCAGTTCATTGTGTCGGCCATCCGCATGCAGGGCCGTCGCAAGTATCCCGGAGTCTCCATCTTCTGCGCGCAGAAGGGCCGCGCCCGCGCCGTCTCCAAAAAGGACGCAGGTTGTCCGGTCTTCCCAATCCAGGATTCGGCTGAAAGTTTCCGAACCAACCACCAGCGCGATTCTTGCAGATCCTGACCTGATCATGCTGTCGGCGACGGACAGCGCGTAGAGAAAGCCGGAACAGACCGCAGCCACGTCAAAGGCAATGCAATCATCAATGCCAAGTGCGGCTTGCACCTTGGTGGCGCTGGCGGGGAAAGTCTGGTCCGGAGTTGCGGTTGCAAGTATGATCAGATCCACATCGCTCGCTGAGACGCCAGCGGCTTCAAGAGCCCGTTGGCAGGCGGTGGTTGCAAGGGTCGCCGTGGTTTCTCCGTCACCTGCGACGTGGCGGAACCGTATGCCGGTCCGCGCGACAATCCATTCATCCGAAGTGTCGACACGTTGCGCGAGCTCCTCATTAGAGACTCTCTTTGCTGGAAGCGCTGAACCGGTTCCAACAATCCGTGCGCGCA
>CAYSCC010000249.1:0-3415 GCA_964429375.1 uncultured Chakrabartia sp. | reverse complement strand
TGCGGTGCAGGCATCAGCTGGAAGCGATTGACTTCGGCCTTGAACGGTGTTGCCGCGCATGCGGAAAGCCCGGCCAACGCCAGCGGCAACGCAAACCTGGCAACAAGCTTCAACTTAGACATCTTCATCCCTTTCACACTCGATTCGGGCAGCGTTTCTTTACCAGTCCCCCGCATTTTCCGCGAGACGTGCTTAACCGCGGTTGAATGGAACGGATTGCCAAGCCTGTCCTAAGCCGGGAAACCATCAATGTGCAGCGAAATGCCGCTTTCTGTGTCATTTATACAATACACGAAATCAAAATCGCTGAAGCAGGCAAGCCTGGATTGACGCCGCTGCCTGACTGAATCACAAGCTGTTCCTGTAATTCTGTCAGGGGAGTTATTATGACATCGCAGAAGTTTACCGCGCGCCGCCATGCGCTGTTGGCGTTGCTCGGCTCAACCATGCTCGCAGCATCGCCGGCCTATGCCCAAGCCGCGGCAGAAAAGGAAGCCAGTTCAGGCGACGACATCATCGTCACGGCGCAGAAGCGCGAGGAAAACCTCCAGGACGTGCCGATCAGCGTTCAGGCCTTGGGCACAAGGAAGCTCGATCAGCTGGGCATTTCGAATTTCAACCAATATTCGCAACAGCTCCCGTCGGTGTCATTCCAGACGTCTGCACCTGGCTCGACAACGGTCTATATGCGGGGCGTGGCCTCGGGTGGTGATGGAAACCATTCCGGATCGCTGCCATCAGTTGGCGTCTATCTTGATGAACAGCCTGTCACGACCATTGGCGGCACGCTCGACGTGCACATTTATGACATTGCGCGTATCGAAAGCCTCGCCGGTCCTCAGGGCACGCTCTATGGAGCCTCATCCGAAGCTGGCACCATTCGCATCATCACCAACAAGCCCTCCACCGCCGGTTTTGAGGGTCGGGTCGATGGAGAAATCAATACCGTTCGCAAGGGCGACGTTGGCGGCAAGCTGGAGGGCATGATCAACGCGCCGCTCGCTGACAATATCGCGTTTCGCGGCGTGGCTTTCTACCAGAAAGATGCCGGCTTTATCGACAATGTCCCTGGAACGCGCAGTTTCCTGCCGACCCCGGGCGGCATTACTGTCAACAACGCCGCGTTCGTGAAGAAGAACTACAATGACACCGAAACCTATGGTGGACGTGCTGCACTGAAGATCGATCTGGATGACAGCTGGACGGCGACGCCGACCATCCTCTTCCAGAAGCAGAAGACGCACGGCACCTACGGCTTCGACCCGAGCGTGGGCGATCTCCAAGTCCAGCACTTCTTCCCCGAATTCGGCAGTGACCGCTATTTGCAGGCTGCGCTGACGATCGAAGGAAAGCTCGGCAACTGGGACCTGACCTATGCGGGCGCCTATCTGGACCGCAAGCGGTCTTCGTCGAGTGATTACACCGACTATGCCGAAACCTATGACAATCTTTATTCGTCCTATGGCGGCATCGCTGGCTATTTCTATTTCACCGATGCGCTTGGCAACACGATCGACCCGCGCCAGAAGGTTATCGGCTCGGATCATTTCAAGAAGATGAGCCAGGAAATCCGCATCGCTTCGCCGCAGGACAGCCGATTCAGGGTTGTGGCGGGTGCGTTCTACCAGCGTCAGACAAACGACATCCATCAGGATTATCAGGTGGCCAACCTTGATCCGGCGCTATCCGTAAACGGGATCCCGGGGACGCTCTGGCTTACGCAACAGCATCGCATTGACCGCGACTATGCCGCGTTCGGTGAAGCGAGTTTCGATATCCTTGAAAACCTGACACTCACTGCAGGTGGACGCCTGTTCAAGTACGACAACAGCCTGATCGGCTTTTTCGGATTTGGACGCAATCCAGCCGGTCCGCCGTACAACGGAGCCGGAAGCTCCCGCACGGGCGTAGCCGGATGCTTCAACAGCGACGGCACGACGGTGCGCAACAATCCCGCGGGCACTTTGCTGCCTGCAGCGGTTGCCGGTTCGCCATGCACGAACCTTGCGACATTTGTGAATGGAGCGCTCAAGCCCAAGTCGACAACCGGTGACGGCTTCACCCACAGGCTCAACCTGACCTGGAAACCAGCCGACAAGGTCCTGCTTTACGGAACATGGTCCCGCGGTTTCAGGCCGGGCGGCATCAACCGTCGCGGTACCATTCCGCCCTATGCTCCGGATTATCTGACCAACTACGAACTCGGCTGGAAGACGACGCTGGCAGACGGCAAGCTGCGCTTCAACGGCGCAATCTACCAGCAGCATTGGACGATCTTCCAGTTTTCGTTCCTGGGCCAGAACAGCTTCACCGAAATTCACAACGGCCCGAATGCCCGGATTCGCGGGATCGAGGTTGATACAACCGCCAATCTGGGCAGCCTGACGCTGAACGCGTCAGCAGCCCTTACAAATGCCAAGACCCGGCAGAACTTGTGCTCGATCGATGATCCGACGTTCACCTGCTCTGCGGGTGGCAATTTCGTCGCGGCACCAAAGGGCATCCGCCTTCCTGTCACACCCAAGTTCAAGATCACTGGCAATGCCCGCTACTCATTCCCGCTGGGTGGCGCCAATGGTCACGTGCAGGCTGTGGTTTCCCATCAGAGTTCCGCTGCCTCGGACATCAGGACAGCCGCAATCCAGACTGGAACCGGCCTGGTGTATAGCCCTGCGGCCCAGCTTGGGCGGCTCCGGGCCTATACCACAGCGTCGTTCTCGTTCGGAGCGGAGTTCAGCAAGTTCTCGCTCGAAGCCTTTATCGACAACGCATTTGATGAACGCGGCCAGAGCTCGCGCTTCGCACAATGCGGATCTTGCTCGAGAAGCTATATCGTGCCGATCACGCCACGCACGATCGGCCTGAGGGTTGGCAGCAAGTTCTGACAAATCTTCCCCCTCCCGCTTGCGGGAGGGGGAGATGGCCGCCATGATGGCCATCCCTATGACGCAAACTGACGATCAGCACGGTACATCGCCCAGAAAGCTGGGTGTGTGGATGGCGATCGCGCTGGTCATGGGCAACATGATCGGGTCGGGCGTATTTCTGCTTCCGCAGGGGCTGGCTCCCTTTGGCTGGAACGCGATAGCCGGATGGGGAATCACTATCGCAGGCGCGTTGTGCCTTGCCCATGTGCTGGCGACATTGAGCGCACAACATGATCGTGCGATTGGGCCGGCGGAGCTGGTGGAGCAAAGTTTCGGGCCGCTCGCGGGATTCCTGATCGGCTTCAGCTTCTGGGTCTCTGTCTGGACGGGATGCGTCACCATCGCTGTCGGTGCCGTGTCATACATGGCCAGTTTCCTGCCCATTCTTGGCCAGCATCCCTCGCTGGCGGCACTGGCGATCATTTGGCTGATGACCGGCATCAACCTGCTGGCCCTCGGAGCCTCACCGTGCCGGCCCACCATCGCGG
>CAYSCC010000248.1:0-3432 GCA_964429375.1 uncultured Chakrabartia sp. | reverse complement strand
CTGGTAGCTTTCGAGCTTGGTCATGTTGACGCCGTTGGTCGCAAATCCGCCCATTGCCTTGTACAGCGCAGCCGGGATGTTTTTGACCTCGAAGACGAAGGTCGTCATGACCACGCCTTCGTTTGGAACGGGCTGGCCGGATCTGGCAAGGATCACAAAGCGGGTCATGTTGTCATTCGAATCCTCAAGGGATTCGGCAAGGATGTTGAGCCCGTACACCGATGCAGCTCCCGGAGGAGCGATTGCGGCCACGCTTGGATCGCCAAGTTCCACAACCCGCGCCGCGGCCCCTGCGGTGTCAGGATAGCCAATGGGCTCGATTCCCCGAGCACGCAGCCAGTGCCGACATTGGCCGAGCGCCTGTGGGTGGCTGATGGCCTGCCTGACTCCGGTGAGCGGACCAATGCCCATAAGGGCATAATTTATGGGAAGAAAAAACTCGCCGGTGATGACAAGTCCAGACTCGGGCAAAAGAAAGTGGATGTCCGCCACGCGCCCATGGAGCGAGTTTTCGATTGGAATCATGGCCTTGGCTGCGCGTCCTTCACGCACGGCATCAATGGCATCGGGAAATGAGAAGCAGGGCAGGGGCAGCGCGTCCGGCAAGGCCTGCTGCACGGCAATATGGGAATTCGCACCCGGAGCGCCCTGAAACGAAACAGCCCTTGACGGATCTTCAGCAGCCTGCGCGATCATCGCTTCGACAAGGGGCTGGGCAGGTGCAGGGTAGTTTTCCATCGGAGGCAGCGCTTAGGGGCCTCTTGGTCGCTTCGCAAGCATTGGTGCAAATGGATCAAACCACGTGCTTGCGAACCGTCCATTCGCCGACTAAAGCGAGCGCGATTCACGGGGCATTCGCAAAAGGTTTCAAGCATGGATGATCGTTTCAATACAGCTGCCGGGTGGGCGCTTTTCGCGGGCATTGTCGCGCTAGGAGGAACGATCCTTTCAGGCGAATATTTCAAGCATGAAAAGGTTGAAAAGGGCGGCTTTGAGGTTGCTGATGCGTCGCCTGAAGGTGGCGCCGGCGGCGCGGCCGCAGCCAAGCCAATCGATTTTTCGGCGGGTGACCCTGCCAAGGGCGCAGAAGTCTTCAAGAAATGCGCCTCGTGCCACACCATTACCCCCGGCGGGGCATCGGGCGTCGGGCCCAACCTTTATGGCGTCATGGGCCAGAAGCATGGCCATGTGGCTGGCTTTGCCTATTCGCCCGGAATGACGGCCATGGCAGGCGTTTGGGATTGGGAAGCCATGGACAAGTGGCTGACATCGCCCAAGAAGTATGTCGATGGCACCAAGATGAGCTTTGCAGGTCTGTCTAATCCGGAAGATCGTGCTAACCTTATCCGGTACATCAACGAACAGGGATCAAACCTGCCGGTTCCGCCGCCGCCAGCCGCAGAATCCGCTGCCGCGCCTGAAGCCGGTGCTGCTCCTGCGGAAAACGCCGCAGAACCTGCTGCGGACGCCGCAAAGAAGTAAGCTGCGCTATTCCATGCCGTAGAAGCGCTGGATTGCCGTCCAGCCTTCTTCGGCGGTCTCGACATAGGTCAACAGCTCAAGATCTGCAGGTGAAATCACACCTTCTTCGACCAGTCCGTCAAAGTTGACGATTCGTGTCCAGAATTCCCGCCCATACAGCAGGATAGGCATTCGACGTGTCTTGCCGGTCTGCATGAGTGTCAGCAGCTCGAACATTTCATCCAGCGTTCCAAATCCGCCGGGAAAGACGGCAACCGCGCGCGCGCGCAGCAAAAAGTGCATCTTTCTGAGCGCAAAATAGTGGAACTGGAAGCTGAGGCCGGGGGTGACCCAGGGATTTGGTGCCTGTTCATGTGGCAAGACGATGTTGAGTCCGATTGATTCTGCCCCGACATCGGCCGCGCCCCTGTTTGCGGCTTCCATGATGGATGGGCCTCCGCCTGAGCAGACTACGAACTGGCGCATTCCATCCGAATCGGGGGGCGTTTGGCTGGCAAGTGCTGCCAATTTGCGGGAAATGTCATAATAATGGGACTTGGCTTCCAGCCGTTTTGCTATTTCCGCAGTGGCCGCAACAGCCTTTTCACCTGGCGCAGGAATCCGGGCAGAGCCGTAGAAGACGATGGTTGAGCCAATTTTCGCTTCATCCAGCAGAAGCTCGGTCTTGAGCAGTTCAAGCTGAAATCTGACTGGCCGCAAATCGTCTCTCAAGAGGAAGTCTTCATCCTGGAATGCGAGCCGATAGGATGCCGCCTCTGTCTGAGGGGATGACGTGGCTTTCTTGGCGGCCTCTGCATCCTGGGCGGCATGCGGGAATATGCGCGAAGGCAAATGTTTCTCGTTCATCAGCCGTGCTTAGCGGCAAAAAGGGCCGCGACCCAAATCGAAATGAAAATGGTCCTGATGGGCGGCATTGAAATCGGGGCTGAGGACGGTCCGGAATCGCTTGCACGCCGCTGCCCTGATAGACCGAAGGAAGCGTCGTTCCTCCTCTGTCCCGTTCCATCCGGCATTGACCGTGATGCGCCGGCCATCGGCAAGGACAAACCCAGAAATGTCGACGGCATTTGCGGTCGCATGTTCCGAGCGGGCACCTGCCATTTGGGGTCGCCCCTTGATGTTCCGGCAACTGTAGCTGCCAAAACTTTCGAGCCGCACTACGCGTTCGCCGAAGATCTGTTTTGCGGCAGGCTGCACGGACTCGCGTGTCCACACCGCCAGGTTAAGGGCAAGCGGGCACTGGATCGCAGTGATATTGGAAATCGGGATGCCCACTCCGGTTAACTGGACCGAAGAGATGGTTGAGCAACCGCCCCCAAAATTGCGGTCGGGCAGGAGCGCAAATCGGGCCTGCAAGCGGCCAAGGTCAGCAAGGCATTGGCGAAGTTCAGGGCTCTGCGGCGCAAGCACCACTGGCCGGTTCCCGCCGGGGCGGCGGCCACTGGGTGGACCGACGCATGCCGATGTCATGGCCAATAACGCAAGCGAGGAAAACAGCCACTTCATGCAGCGATTGTGCCGCCATTATGGTTAACGATCCACTAATTTTGCACCGCATGTGCGGTGAACTACGGGTTGACATTCACTGCCACACGACTAGGGGCGGCTCCGGGCCACGCGGTCCCAACGCCGCGCGAGCTCTCTGCAAGGAGATGCAAGACATGACTGTTACCAAGCCCGCGGGCAAACCCGCGCGCCCTTTCTTTTCCTCTGGCCCCTGCGCAAAGCCGCCGGGCTGGGATGCCACAAAGCTCAAGACAGAATCCCTTGGCCGTTCCCATCGCGCCAAGATTGGCAAATCTCGTTTGCAGCTTGCAATCGACCTGACACGCGAAGTGCTGCAGGTGCCAGACACACACAGAATTGGCATTGTCCCTGGTTCCGATACCGGAGCCGTTGAAATGGCGCTCTGGTCGATGCTCGGCGCGCGAGGGGTGACGATGCTTGCAT
>CAYSCC010000247.1:0-3503 GCA_964429375.1 uncultured Chakrabartia sp. | reverse complement strand
GGCGTCCAGAAGGGTGATCGCGTTACCATTTACATGCCGATGATCCCGGAGGCGGCCTTCGCCCTTCTTGCATGCGCCCGCATCGGGGCCATTCATTCGGTCATTTTCGGCGGCTTTTCTCCTGATTCCATTGCTGGCCGCGTTCAGGACTGCGATTCAGCCTATATCGTCACGGCTGATGAAGGTCGGCGCGGAGGAAAGTCTGTACCGCTGAAGGCCAATGTGGATGAGGCCGCGGCGCAGTGCCCGAGCCTCAAGCGCGTGATTGTGGTGAAGGCCACTGGCGGCCACGTGGTCATGCAACCGGGTCGTGACGTTTGGTATCACGAGGTTGCACAGACCGTTCCGGAAGCATGTCCAATCGAGCCCATGGGTGCTGAAGATCCGCTTTTCATTCTCTACACATCGGGTTCCACGGGAAAGCCGAAGGGCGTCCTGCATACAACAGGCGGCTATCTGTTGTGGGCCAGCCTCACGCATGAACTGGCCTTTGATTATCGCGCCGGGGATGTCTGGTGGTGCGCCGCCGATATCGGTTGGGTTACGGGTCACAGCTATATCCTCTATGGCCCATTGGCGAACGGTGCGACGACGCTGATGTACGAAGGTGTGCCCAATTGGCCGACTCCGTCGCGAATCTGGGAGGTCGTTGACCGCCATCAGGTCCAGATCGTCTATACGGCACCAACCGCCCTGCGCGCATTGATGCGAGAGGGTGACGAATTTGTAACAAGAACATCACGCAAATCACTGAAACTGCTTGGAACTGTTGGGGAGCCAATCAATCCTGAAGCCTGGCGCTGGTATTACAATGTCGTTGGCGAGGGACGCTGCCCGATCATCGATACATGGTGGCAGACAGAGACAGGCGCAGCCATGATTGCGCCTATGCCGGGTGCCACAGACCTCAAGCCCGGTTCTGCAACGCGCCCGATGCCCGGCATCGAACCCCAGCTTGTCGATGCGGACGGCAAGGTTCTGCACGGCGCGACGAGCGGAAACCTGTGCATCACGCGAAGCTGGCCGGGGCAAATGCGGACTGTCTGGAACGATCATCAGCGCTTCTTCGAAACCTACTTCACCACATCTCCCGGAAAATATTTCACGGGCGATGGCGCAAGGCGGGATGAGGACGGTTATTGGTGGATCACTGGCCGGGTGGATGACGTCATCAATGTTTCGGGTCACCGGATGGGCACCGCAGAAGTCGAAAGCGCGCTGGTTCTCCACCCGAAGGTCGCTGAAGCCGCAGTTGTCGGGTTCCCGCACGATATCAAGGGCCAGGGCATTTATGCCTATGTGACGCTGAATGCCGGGGAAACCGCGAGCGATGCCTTGCGCAAGGAACTCAGCGCCTGGGTCCGCAAGGAAATTGGCCCCATTGCAACGCCCGACGCGCTTCAGTTTGCGCCTGGCCTGCCAAAGACACGTTCCGGCAAGATCATGCGCCGTATCTTGCGCAAGATCGCGGAAGGTGACGTGAGCAACCTCGGCGACACGACGACGCTGGCCGATCCATCGGTTGTCGAGGATCTGGTGGCAAACCGGGCCAGCTGAGGCGATTACTTCAGGAGCACCAATTCCTCGGCCATGCTGGGATGCAGCGCGACCGTATCGTCGAATGCCGCCTTGCCGAGCCCTGCTTTTACCGCAACGGCCGCCGCCTGAAGGATTTCCGAGCTGTCCGGTCCGATCAGGTGGAGCCCGACAACCTTTTCGTCAGACCCGGCGGTGATCATCTTGTACAACCCGCGCTCTTGCCGACCAGAAACCACATTCTTCATGGGACGAAAATCGCTGCGATACACCTTCACCGCGTCGCCGAATTCTGCCCGCGCCTGAGCCTCGGTCAGCCCTACGCCCGCGATCGGCGGGCTTGAAAAAACAGCCGTCGGGATCGCGTGATAGTCAACAGTTCTCGGTGCATTGCCAAAGACTGTGTCTGCAAAGGCATGGCCTTCGCGGATGGCGACCGGAGTCAGCTGCACACGGTTTGTCACGTCGCCGACCGCATAAATACTCGCGACCGAAGACTGGCTGCGGGCATCGACCATCACGGCCCCAGCACTGTCCAGCGCGACACCGGCAGCCTCAAGCCCCAATCCGGACGTTTTGGGAATGCGCCCTGTTGCCCAGAGGACCATATCTGTCTCGATGAGACCTTGCCCTCCACCATCGACCACAATGCTGCCATTCGTTGATCGGGACACGGACTGCAGCGGGAAGTTGAAACGCACATCAATGCCCTTCTTCCGCGTCAGATCAACAAGGTGATCCACGATCTCCTCATCATATCCGCGGAGCATGCGATCCCCCCGCGTCACCAGCGTAACATCGACCCCAAAGGCATGGAGGATGCCGGCAAACTCGTTGGCGATATACCCCGCTCCGGCAATCAGCGCGCGACGGGGCAAGGCTTCAAGATGGAATATCTCATTGGACGTGATACCGAGTTCTGCACCGGGGATATCCGGCCTTGCAGGCCAGGCGCCGGTCGCGACAAGAATGACTTGCGCAGTGACTGTCCGGCCACTCGCCAATCGGAGTGTATTGGGCCCATCAAGCGTTGCCCGCTCTCCAAAAATCGTGACGCGATTGTTGTCGAGCCCCTGAGTATAAAGGCCTTCAAGGCGGGACACGTCCTTTTGCACAAGATCCCGGAGCCGCGCCCAGTCGAAGCGTGCGCCATCTATATCCCAGCCAAAACTCGCCGCTTCGTGAAGATCCTCGGCAAAGTGCGCTCCATAAACGAGCATCTTCTTGGGCACACACCCGCGAATGACGCACGTCCCGCCTACCCGATATTCCTCCGCGACCGCCACGCGAGCGCCGTGTTGGGCAGCGATGCGTGCAGCCCTGACTCCGCCGGAACCAGCACCGATCACAAACAGATCAAATTCAAAGGCCATGTCAAAACTCCGCTTTGGACCGGCGACTAGGCTGGCCCGTCATGTGCCGCCAATGCCTTTTTGCTATCACTGTGATCGACTGCACGGTCAGCGACGATCGAGCCATAGCTTATGGCCGGGAAAATCTGTCACGATAATGAAATGGCGCAGCATGCTGACGCCAATGTTTGCGTCGCTTTGGCTGTCTTGTTCTTCAATCGCCGCACGAACATTGGAAAACTTCTTCCCGGCGAATGTGACTTTTGACAGCACCACAATGTCGCGTTCTACGGCGCCGCCTATACCACCGCCTGTCTTTCGCTCCACGATCTGGCCAGCAGCCGCAATGCCAAGACGTTCAGCCGCCTTGCGGCCAATCATCATCTCGCTTCCGTTGCCCAGGTCGAGCGAGGCCTGAATCCCGGAATGCCCCTCAATAGTAACAGGAAATCCCTCAATTCCATGATGCGTCGCTAGCGGCAGCATCGTCCCCTTTGGCCGTACCGAGGGATCAAGCCTGCGAATCGTTCCACTGTCGATATCCAGCCTGAACCGCCCGGCATCAAAAAACTCGCGTCCCAGACTGATAGAGACCGGTACACCCACCAGCCTTTG
>CAYSCC010000246.1:0-3553 GCA_964429375.1 uncultured Chakrabartia sp. | reverse complement strand
GCTGGACAGAGCACTCGGTGGTGGATTTGTCGCTGGCTCCGCGACTCTGATCGGCGGCGACCCGGGGGTTGGAAAGTCCACCCTGCTTCTTCAGGCGGCCGCAAGATTGGCCGGGGCTAGGCAGTCTGTGGCCTATGTTTCCGGAGAGGAAGCGGCAGATCAGGTTCGCCTGCGCGCGCATCGTCTGGGGCTTGGCGGTTCGCCTGTTCAGCTTGCAGCTGCAACTTCGGTGCGCGATATCCTGACGACTTTCGGGTCAGCCGAACCGCCAGCCTTGCTGGTGATCGATTCGATCCAGACCATGCACAGCGATCTGATCGAAGGTGCGCCCGGCACAGTCAGTCAGGTGCGCGCTTCTGCACAGGAATTGATCCGGTTTGCAAAGGAACACGGCACTGCGCTTGTCCTTGTTGGCCATGTCACGAAGGATGGCAGCATCGCCGGCCCGCGGGTGCTTGAACATATGGTCGATACTGTCCTGTCCTTTGAAGGGGAGCGCAGTCACCAGTTTCGCATCCTGCGGGCAATCAAGAACCGTTTTGGTGGCACCGACGAGATTGGTGTTTTTGCGATGGAAGAAACTGGGCTGTGCGAGGTCGCGAATCCCTCGTCGCTGTTTCTGACCGACCGGGGCGAGCCTGTTGCGGGAACAGTTGTGTTCCCGGCTCTGGAGGGTACGCGGCCAGTTCTGGTTGAAATTCAGGCACTGGTCGTCCGCCTGGCCAGCGGGGCCACGCCACGGCGTGCTGTTGTCGGTTGGGATAGCGGGCGCCTGGCCATGATCCTTGCCGTGCTGGAGGCCCGGTGCGGCCTAAGCTTTTCCACGTGTGAGGTGTACCTCAACATTGCCGGGGGATACCGGTTATCAGACCCGGCCGCTGACCTTGCTGTCGCTGCGGCGCTTGTTTCGGCGCTGTCGGAACAGACGGTGCCAAGCACCAGTGTGGTCTTTGGAGAGATTTCGCTTTCTGGCGAAATCCGTCCGGTTTCACTGGCTGGTCTGCGCCTGAAGGAAGCCACAAAACTCGGCTTTGAACAGGCGCTCGCTCCGGCTGCGACGCGAGAAGAGCGCGACGGTTTGCGGATTACGGGTTTTTCGCGACTGGCCGGCCTTGTGGACTTTCTGCTGAAGCGGGGTTGAGGCTCGACAGGTGTGCTGCGCAACGCCTATGAGACGCGCATGACGGCTTTGGATGTCATTGTCCTAATACTGGTAGGCGGAATTGGATTTCGTGGCCTGATGCGTGGATTTGTCGCGGAAGCCATGTCGCTTGTCGCCTGGGTGGTTGCCGTTGCCGCCGTCAAGCTGGCGCACGCGCCGGTCGCGGCGTCGCTTGCTGGACCGGTCGGAACAGAAGGCGGGGCGGCCGTGCTCGCCTTTGCCTTCATCTTTGGCGTGACCTTCATGGCTGGCAGAATGCTTGCCAACCGGATGGGCAGCGCCACACGTTCCTCTGCGCTTGGTGGATTTGATCGAATTCTCGGATTCGGATTTGGGGCGTTGAAGGGCCTGATTGGTGCAACCCTTGCATTCCTGCTGGCCTCACTCGTCTATAATTCGTTCTTTGGAGGGCGTGCAGATCGGCCGGCCTGGATGACGGAGTCGCGCACATATCCTTTGTTGAATGCGACATCTCGTGCCCTTGTTGATTTTGTTGAGCAACGGCAGGAAGCTGGCGGTACTGCCCCGAAATCGACGTGACGACGCAACTTTACACGATTGAAGTCCTGAGGTTGGCAGCCTCAACGGCCGAGTTGCAGCCGCTGGGCAATCCGCAATTCTCGGCGGAACGCCGCTCTCCCACGTGTGGAAGCCGGATCCGGGTGGATGTTGTGCTCGATGCTGAAGGAAAGGTTGCTGATTTGGGCGCCCGCCTTCATGCCTGCGCATTGGGGCAAGCCTCAACAGCCCTGATGGCCGCACATGCAAAGGGCCGAACCGGCTCTGAACTTGGCGCTGCGCGAGACGCGTTGCGCGCATTCCTGAGCGGATTATCTGATGATCCCGGGAATTGGCCGGGGCTCGAGATTTTCTCGGCAGCCCGCAAACATCCTGGGCGCCATGCAGCGATCCTGCTGCCATTTGAGGCTGCGGCAGAAGCAGCCTCTGCCTTGGCGGCATAACAGATGCAGGCAGAATCCGTCCTGCGAGAAGGTGTAGTCCTGCTAGGGGCAGGGCTCCTTTTTGTCATTCCATTCCGGCGCCTCGGCCTTGGTGCCGTGCTGGGATATCTGGTCGCTGGCGTGGCAATCGGACCGTTTGGGCTGGCGCTGGTCGGAGACGGCGAGTCAAAGCTGGGCATTGCGGAAATCGGGATCGCACTTCTGCTGTTCCTCGTCGGGCTGGAACTCAATCCGGCAAGGCTCTGGCGACTGAAGCGGGACATATTCGGGCTTGGGCTTGCGCAGGTCACCGTTGCCGGACTTGCGCTGGCGGCGATGATCTTTGTGGTCGCGGACTTTACTCTGGGAGCAGCGCTGGCGCTTGGCCTTCCACTGGCCTTATCGTCGACGGCTCAGGTGCTGCCGAGCCTCAAGTCTTCCGGCCGCATCAATACGCCTTTTGGCGAGCGCGCCTTTTCCATTCTGTTGCTGCAGGATCTCGCCATCGTTCCGTTGATCACCATTATTGCAGCCTTGTCACGCGCGCCCGCCGATCCAGCCACGCCGCCAGGTTGGCTGTTGGCGTTGGCAACGATCGCTGCCATCATCGGGCTGGTTCTTGCGGGACGGTTCATTATCAGCCCGTTGCTGCGGCTCACGGGCCGGCTGGGCGAACGAGAGCTGTTCGTTGTTGTGGGCCTGTTCACCGTGATCGCGAGCGCTGCTGTCATGGAGGCACTTCATCTCTCGACAGCGCTGGGTGCTTTCATCGCGGGCGTGATGCTTGCGGACTCGCCCTATCGGCATGAAATCGAAGCGGACGTGGAGCCTTTTCGTTCGATCTTGCTCGGCCTCTTTTTCATGGCCGTCGGGATGGTGCTTGATGTTTCGGCGATTCTCGCAAGCCCATTGTTTGTGGTGGGAATGGCTGCTGCGCTCGTCGCGATCAAGACTGCCGTCACCTATGGCCTGAGCCGCGCTTTTGGCATGGACAGCCGGCCAGCCTTTGGTCTGGGCCTTTTGCTGAGCCAGGGCGGCGAATTCGGCTTTGTGCTTTTTGCGCAGGCTCAAGCCGCGCTGCTCATTGAACCGCAGGCGGCAAGCCTGTTCGGAGCAATCGTCACCTTGTCGATGGCAACGACGCCGTTCCTTCTGATGATTGCCCGGAAATTCGAATATGTGCGGCCGCATAGCGAAGACGCCCTTGAAGGGCCAGAACTGGCCCGTCAGTCAAAAGCAATTGTCGTCGGTTTTGGCCGATTTGGCCAGACGGTCACGCAAATGCTGCTCGCGGGGCGCATTTCTGTCACTCTTGTGGACATCAAGCCGGAGCAGATAGAGCGAAGCAATTCCTTTGGCGCAAAGGTCTACTACGGCGACGGGCGCCGGATAGACCTTCTCAGGCGCGCTGGTGCTGATGAGGCGCAAGCAATAGTGTTCTGCACCGATG
>CAYSCC010000245.1:0-3558 GCA_964429375.1 uncultured Chakrabartia sp. | reverse complement strand
CGCGATGATGTTGGCCCGTTTGGCGATACCGGTGCCTCGTTGCCATCTGCACTGACCCGAGATGGAGGTCGCTGAAATGGCGCTCGATATCCTGATTGTTGATGATGAACGCGACATTCGCGAGCTCGTAGCTGGAGTCCTTGAGGATGATGGTTACGAAGCGCGCTGCGCGGCAGACAGTGATGCAGCCCTGGCGGCGATTGCCGATCGCCGGCCAACGCTCGTCCTGCTGGACGTCTGGCTGAAAGGATCCAGGCTGGATGGCCTTGACCTGCTTGATGAAATCAAGCGGAGGGACCCGTCCTTGCCTATCCTCGTGATTTCCGGCCACGGTAACCTCGACACGGCGGTTGCTGCTGTCCGCCGCGGGGCAGCGGACTTTATTGAAAAGCCGTTCGAAGCCGAACGGCTGTTGCATCTGATCAGTCGTGCAACAGAGACGCAGCGCCTGAGACGTGAAAACGAGAGTCTGCGGGCGCAGATCGGCTTTGAGGACGAGTTGACGGGCACTTCGAGCGCCATCAACGCTGTTCGTGCAACGCTCAAGCGCGTGGCGCCGACAGGCAGCCGTGTACTCCTGACCGGACCTGCGGGCGTAGGCAAGGAAGTCGCAGCACGGCTGTTGCACAAATGGAGCCCCAGGGCCGCTGCCCCGTTTGTCGTTGCAAGTGCGGCGCGCATGACGCCGGAACGGGTTGAAGAGGAATTGTTCGGAATCGAGCGGGGAGAGGCCGATATCATCCCTGGGCTCATGGAACAGGCACATGGCGGGACCCTGTTCCTTGACGAGATTGCAGACATGCCGCTTGCGACACAGGCGCGGATCCTCAGGGTCCTGACGGATCAGAGCTTCGCACGTGTCGGCGGAACACGAATGGTCAAAGTCGACGTGCGCGTCGTTTCCGGGACCTCTCGTGACTTGCTCAAAGAAATCGCTGAAGGCCGATTTCGTGAGGATTTCTACTACAGGCTCAATGTCGTTCCGGTTCATATCCCGGCGCTTGCCGAACGACGCGAAGACATACCGGTCCTTGCAGAACATTTCATTGCCCGGTTCGCTGCCGAACGCAGGCTCAAAATGCCAGCATTCGCGCCGGACGCGATTGCTGCTCTTCAGGCCTATGACTGGCCAGGCAATGTCCGCCAGCTACGCAATATCATCGAACGCACCGTTATCCTTGCGCCGAATGAACGCATTGGGCGTGTTGATGTTGATATGCTGCCACCGGAAATCCTCGGCGATGGGGGTGGCGTCTCGCATGGCGCCACAAATGCCATGATGGGAGCGCCCTTACGGGAGGCCCGCGAGACGTTTGAGCGTGAATATCTGCGCGTTCAGATCCGGCGTTTTTCCGGAAACATATCCCGAACGGCCACTTTCATTGGCATGGAACGATCCGCCTTGCACCGAAAGCTGAAAATTCTGGGGATGGTGGATTGCCGCAGCGACGATGAAGAACAGGGCTGACGTCGCCCGAATAATTGATTACAGGGCAGATTGCGTTCCGCACATGGGCGCAAACGATGCCGCGTAACGGCACGAGCGCGGGCGACGACCCGCCAAGACCAAGAGGTTGATCTATGCCCGAAAAGTCGAACAATCTGCAGGATCTTTTCCTGAACAACCTGCGTAAGAACAAGACACCGGTAACCATGTTTCTGGTCAAGGGGGTCAAGCTGCAGGGAATCATTACCTGGTTTGACAATTTTTCGGTGCTGCTGCGGCGCGACGGCCAGAGCCAGCTCATCTACAAGCATGCAATTTCGACAGTCATGCCGGCTGCAAGTGTGGACCTTATCGGGATTGCGGCCCTTTTCGAGCAAGGGGATAGAAAGAAGGGGCTCCAGGACGCATTTCTTGGTGCCGTACAGCGGACCCAGAACCCTGTGACAATGTTCCTCGTCAACGGAGTGATGCTGCAGGGCGATATTGCTGCGTACGACCTGTTCTGCCTGTTGCTGCAAAGGGACGATTTTGCACAGCTGGTCTACAAGCATGCAATCTCGACGATACAGCCGACCCACCCCTTGAACCTCGCCGAAGAGGGCGAAGCGGACGCGCATTGAGCGTCTTTCAATGGCAGGAGGAAGACGGCGTCTCTCGTGGCGCCCGATCACTCGTCGTCTTGCCCGATTTTGGGAAGGGTGGCCTGCGTAGTGCCGAGGCGCGGCTGGAAGAAGCAGTCGGTCTCGCGACGGCCATCGGCCTCAAGGTCTGCGACACTGCAGTGTTTCGCATTCGTGCTGCCAAACCAGCGACCCTGTTCGGATCGGGCCAAATTGAAACGCTCGGTGCGAGCGTCAATGCTCATGAAATAGACGTGGTCATCGTTGACGGCTCTTTGAGTGCTGTCCAGCAGAACAACCTTGAAAAGAGACTCAATACCAAGGTCATTGACCGTACAGGCCTGATCCTCGAAATTTTTGGCGAGCGCGCGGCGAGCGCGGAAGGACGCTTGCAGGTTGAGATAGCACATCTTGATTATCAGGCTGGTCGACTTGTTCGCAGCTGGACCCACCTGGAACGCCAGCGTGGTGGTTTCGGTTTTCTTGGAGGACCGGGCGAGACGCAGATTGAAGCCGACAGGCGCATGATTCGAGACAGGATGGCAAAGCTTCGGCGAGAGCTTGCAGATCTCAGTCGGACCCGAAAACTTCACAGGGATCGTCGTGCCCGGGCTCCCTGGCCCACCATTGCGCTGGTCGGCTATACCAATGCTGGCAAATCCAGTCTTTTCAATCGTTTGACGGGGTCTTCTGTCATGGCAGAGGATCTTTTGTTCGCGACCCTCGATCCTACAATGCGCCAGATCGCTCTGCCTGGCATTGATAAGGCCATTTTGTCGGACACGGTTGGATTTGTCTCGGAACTTCCCACCCAGCTCGTGGCCGCGTTTCATGCAACCCTTGAGGAAGTTGTGGATGCGGACCTCATCGTTCTGGTCCGCGACATTGCGCACCCCGATACTGAAGCCCAGCATGAAGATGTGCTGCGGGTCATGGCAGAAATCGGAGCTGGGGGTGAGGAGGGGGCTCCCGTCATCGAAGCGTGGAACAAAGTTGATTTGCTTGAACCAGAGGCTCGGGCAGCGCGCGAATCCGAAGCCAAACGAAGACATGACGTAGTCATGATCTCTGCGCTCACCGGAGATGGAGTGGATCAACTGACTGCGCGGTTGTCACACTATTTGACGCAAACCCACCGAGTGCGGGAGATCGAGCTTGATGCCGCCGATGGGGCAGCCATTGCCTGGCTCCACGCCAATGGTGCGGTCGTCTCAGAAGGTGTCGAGCTGGATCGTGTCAAACTTTCGGTCCGACTCTCCGATATCGACTTTGCGCGATTTCAGGCGCGGTCCTGGTCCTGATTACGCTTGGCAATTTGCCACAGCTCTTCTTTTTCATTCAGGGACAAGAGGTTGAAACCATTTCCTCCCAGTTTTTCGACAGCGCGAAAGCGCGTTTCAAATTTGGAGTTCGCTCGTCTCAATGCAGTTTCCGGGTCAAGGCCAAGTTTGCGGCCCCAATTGACGACGCTGAACAGCACATCGCCAAACT
>CAYSCC010000244.1:0-3574 GCA_964429375.1 uncultured Chakrabartia sp. | reverse complement strand
CGTATCGCTTTCACGATTACAAGAAGGACGGAGCGGACAAGGCAAAACTTGCTGCATGGTCCCGAGCTGTGGGCTGGGACGTCCTCCTCAACCGGGCAGGGACGACCTTCAGGAAGCTGCCCGAAGCCGACAGGTTAGGCCTTGATGAAGCCAAGGCCATCGCGCTGATGCTGGCTGCGCCCTCCATGATCAAAAGACCCGTCGTGGAACATCCGGGCGGCCTGCTCGTCGGCTTCAAGCCGGAACAATGGGATGCAGCACTTGGCTGACCGTCCCGTCCTGATCGCACATCGCGGCGCGTCAGGCGAACGGCCCGAACATACTCTGGCATCCTACACGCTCGCGATCGAACAGGGCGCGGACTTCATCGAGCCCGATCTGGTCCTGACGAAGGACGGAGTCCTTGTCGCGCGGCATGAAAACGAAATTTCAACGACTACAGACGTTGCCGAGCATGCGGAGTTCGCGTCGCGCAAGGCCACGAAAACCATTGATGGCCATGACATGACGGGCTGGTTTACCGAAGACTTCACGCTCGCCGAACTCAAGAAGCTGCGCGCAAGGGAGCGCCTTCCCAGACTGCGCCCTGCAAACACCGCCTATGACGGCCAATTCTGCATCCCGACCTTCGATGAGATCATCACGCTGGCTCAGGAAAAGTCGAAAGAGGCAGGACGGCCGATCGGCCTTTACCCCGAAACAAAGCACCCGGGGTATTTTGCGGCCATCGGGCTTCCACATGAGGCACCCCTTCTCGAGGCGCTTTCGCGGGCGGGATATTCCGGCCCCGATGCCCCGGTTTTCATCCAGTCCTTCGAAGTTGAAAACCTGATCGCCCTGTCCGGGAAGACCGGAGTGCGGCTGATTCAGCTTGTCGATTCGGACGGCGGCCCCGCGGACAAGTCGGACGTCAGCTATGCCGATATGCTGACCGAGGACGGACTCAAGGATGTTGCGCGTTATGCGGCTGGTATTGGTCCAGCCAAGGATCTTGTCATCAAACGCACGGTCTTGGGCGCGCTTGACGCGTCGACCGGGCTCGTTGGCCGGTGCCATGCCAACGGGCTGCTAGTCCATCCATGGACGTTCCGGGCAGAGAATTTCTTCCTGCCGCTGGGCATGCGGCGCGGCGTCAGCCCACGCAAGCATGGCGATCTCGCCCGCGAACTAGACCATTTCCTGGCAGAAGGGGTTGACGGGCTGTTCTGTGACGTTCCCGGAATCGCCCGCGCGGTGATCGACGGCCAGGGCTAGCCTGGCTGGCACGCGTCGTTTCTGATTCCGTGACGGTCGAGGAACGTGCCGATCACGGCCAGCGCATCCGCGCTCGCCTTCTCATCGAAATCGGCAGGTGTCTTGCCCGTGGGATTGTTGACCGGATGGGCAACATCAAACCTGTGTCGGGCGCCGGGATAGAGATGAACTTCAAATGCCAGGTTCGTTTGGACACGCCCCGCCACCAATGACGTCAGCGACGAAGCGGGCGCAATCCCATCCGCATCGCCCTGCAGAGCAATGACGGGAAGACGCTGCGGCCATGGCCGTTCCTGAGACCTGACCGAGGGATAGTAGGCAACCACCGCCTTGAGGCCCTGATCGCTCTCGCCATCTGATGACGCCATCGTCAACGCGCCTTCCGCTCCCCGCGACCAGCCGATGGCGACGCCCGGGCACCGTGCATCCATGCGCCGGCGGCTTCGTGCATCTGCAAGCGCGTCGCGAACAATGGCCGCAATCTTCTTACCGGTCGGGCCGCTGGCTGAAGGAACACGGGATGCGGCGTTGGCATAGTCGACAACCAGCGCATCGATTCCGCGCGCATTGAGCCAATGTGCGAAGTCCCAGTACTGGTTACCGGGCGCCAGCGAGCCCAGCCCTTCCGCACGGGGCAGGAGCACAGCCCATGCGCGGGCTGCATTCGCTTCGGGCGAAGCGGGGAACCAGTGGTAATGCTCCTGCGCCGCTGATGCCGAAACAAGCAAAGGCATGGCGAGGATCAACACGAGGCGTGAGTGGATCATGTGCGACACTCCTTTTGGGTGCTGCATCATATTGCACCGGTTGTCGTCAGTTGCCAAATATGCCAAGGGCCCGGCATGGCCAAATTCACACCTTTTCGCTGGGATGATCCCTTCAATCTTGACGCGCAACTGACGGAAGACGAGCGGCTCGTGCGCGATACCGCTGAATCCTACGCCCAGGAGAATTTGCTGCCGCGCATTGTCTCGGCAACGCTGCAGGAACGGTTCGACCGCGAGATCATGACCGAGCTTGGTGCGCTTGGCCTGCTCGGGGCGACAATTGAAGGCTATGGCTGCGCGGGCGTGAGCCATGTTGCCTATGGCCTGATCAGTCGTGCCGTCGAACGCGTCGATTCAGGCTATCGCTCTGCAATGTCGGTGCAGTCGAGCCTCGTGATGCATCCAATTCATGCCTATGGTTCGGAGGAGCAGAAACAGAAATTCCTCCCGCGGCTTGCGACGGGCGAAATCGTGGGCTGCTTCGGCCTGACGGAACCGGACGCCGGATCTGACCCGGCAGGCATGAAAACCCGCGCTGTGGCAGTTCCGGGCGGATACCGCATCAATGGCGCGAAAATGTGGATCACGAATTCGCCGATCGCCGATATCGCCATTGTCTGGGCAAAGGATGAAGGCGGAATCATTCGCGGGTTTATCGTCGAACGCGGGTTCGAGGGTTTTTCCACGCCCAAGATCGAAGGGAAGATGAGCCTGCGCGCGTCAATCACCGGCGAAATTGTGCTCGATAATGTCTTTGTCCCCGAAGAGAATCTCCTGCCCAATGTGCAGGGGCTTTCCGGCCCGTTCGGCTGCCTCAACAAGGCGCGCTATGGAATAGCATGGGGCGCCATGGGTGCGGCGGAGGATTGTTTTCAACGCGCGCGGCAATACCAGCTGGATCGCAAGCAATTCGGACGGCCATTGGCAGCGAACCAGATTCCGCAATTGAAGATGGCGAACATGCAAACCGAAATTGCCCTTGGCCTGCAAGCGGCCATCACCGTGGGGCGTGCCATCGACATGGATGCATGGTCGCCCGAAATGGTCAGCCTCATCAAGCGGAACAATTGCGGCAAGGCGCTCGAGATCGCGCGCGTTGCGCGCGACATGCATGGCGGAAACGGTATTTCCGCTGAATATCACGTCATCCGTCACGCCATAAATCTCGAAACCGTCAATACCTATGAAGGCACGCATGACGTGCATGCCCTGATTCTGGGCCGGGCGATTACAGGGATCCAGGCCTTTACAGGATAGGGCAGATCCGCAGCCGGGGCCCGATCACGCCTGACCTGCATCTTTACGGCAAGGAGGACGACGTGCGTTTTGTGATGCGTTCAAAAATCCACAACGCGACCGTGACCGAGGCCAATCTTGCCTATATCGGCAGCGTGACGATCGACATGGACCTGTGCGATCGCGTCGGGCTCTGGCCGAACGAAAAGGTCCTGATCGTTTCGAACACGTCGGGCGCCCGGCTTGAAACCTATGTCATTGAAGGCGCTCGTGGATCGGGAGCCATTGAAATGAACGGCGCTGCAGCGCACCTGATC
>CAYSCC010000243.1:0-3583 GCA_964429375.1 uncultured Chakrabartia sp. | reverse complement strand
TCGCCGCAGCTTCCGCCGACTCTCCCGGGTCAATTCCGCCCTGAGGCATTTGCCACGCATCACCCTTGCTATCGAGTCTCTGGCCGACAAAGACGCGCATATCCTGGTTGACCAGCATAATGCCGGCACATGGGCGGTAAGGCAGGTGATCGAATGAGGACATGTCCAGGTTTCAGGCGTCCGCCATTGCTTCGGCGAGCAGGGACTTCAGGGCAGCCATGCTGGCGTCAATGTCTCCTTGGGCGGACGGAATGCCCTTGCGCAGGTTGATATAGCCGTGAATGTTCCCTTCGGCCTCATAGTGAACAGTCTTCACGCCAGCAGTCTTGAGGGCTTCTGCATAGGCTCGTCCCTGATCGCGGAGGGGATCAAGGCCTGCTGTTACAACCATGGTTGGCGGCATGCCGTTCTGGTCGTGTTCCAGCGGATTGGCACGCCGGTCTGTCGGGTCGAACTGGTAGGCATTCATGAACCACTCCATCCCGTCCTTGGTCAGAAGAAAACCTTCATTGAAGTCGCGGTAGCTTTGCCAGTCGTTGTGTGACGACACTGCAGGATAAATGGGATGCTGGGCAATGACTGGCACCGAGGCCGGCGCGTCGCGCAATGCCATTGTCGTGACCACTGTCAGGTTGCCACCCGCACTGTCCCCGGAAAGCACGAGGCCGGTGCAGGGAATATTGTCTGCGATCCACCGGGTAGCCGCTTCGCAATCTTCGGGTGCTGCAGGAAACGGATGTTCGGGAGCGAGGCGATAGTCGATCGAGATGACGGGCATGTCCAGCTGGCGAGCGACTTCCGCGCAATAGGGTTCATGCGTGGCGAGGTCTCCAATCACGAACCCGCCGCCATGAAAGAAAACCATGAGTGTGCCTGGCTCCCGGGCTTCGCGGGAATCATAGAGCCTGGCTGGAATTGAACCTGCAGGTCCGGGAATGGCAATATCCCGAATGAGTGCAAGTTCGCCTGTTTCAGCATCTGCCACATGTCGCATGGCAAGCATCATGTTTCGCGCATCTGCGACTGGCAGTTCCTGCATTTTTGGCCCCGGCTGGCTGTTGAGAAACTGCAGAAATGCTGCCACATCCGGTCGGACAAAATGCTCAGCCATTCACTCATCTCCTTTTTCGGTGTGCGTAAGGACTATAACGCTCGGTGGCATTCGTCCATGTGCAAAGAGAGATTGCAGGGCTGGCGAGTTTTACTAGTTTGTCGTGACGAAGATTCAGGTCTAGGGGGCCTTTGGGCAAAGATGCAATTGCAGGATAGAATGAATGGCTTCCGCTGCGAAAATTGTTGACGATTCCGTGAGTTCCAGCAGAGCAAATCACCCATCAGAAGCTGTGGTTGTCCGCTTTGCGGGCGACTCCGGCGATGGGATGCAGTTGACGGGTGGCCAGTTCACGCTGTCTTCTGCTCTTGCCGGCAATGACTTTGCGACATTTCCTGACTTTCCCGCGGAGATTCGGGCGCCTCAAGGGACATTGTTCGGGGTTTCGGCTTTCCAGATCAATTTTGGCTCTGACGAAATCGACACGGCTGGCGATGCCCCGGACGTCCTGATTGCGATGAACCCTGCGGCACTCAAGAGCAACGTCAAGGATCTGAAACCCGGGGGGCTGATTATCGCGGACAGCGGCGAGTTTTCGGCCCGCAACCTGAGCAAGGCCGAATATGAAAAGAATCCGCTGGAAGACGGCAGTCTGGCCAAATGGCAATTGATTCATTTCAATATTTCGCAGTTGACGATGGATGCCGTGAAGCCTTTTGGCCTTGGCAACAAGGAAGCACTGCGCTGCAAGAACATGTGGACGCTTGGGCTTGCGCTTTGGATGTTCGATCGGGACCGGCAGCCAATCATTGACTGGCTGAACGGAAAATTCGCGAAGAACAAGGTTTTGGCAGACGCAAATATCGCGGCACTGAACGCTGGGCATGCCTATGGAGAAACCGCAGAGATCGGGCAGCCGGGATCCGTGGGAATCCCGCAACGTCATATTTCTGCGGCAGATGTAGCCCCCGGCCTCTACCGCACGATCACGGGCGCCGAAGCGGTTGCCTATGGACTCGTTGCGGGCTGCCAGCTGGCCGGAGTGAAGATGTTCTTTGGCGGATATCCAATCACGCCTGCATCTGCGATCCTGCACTATCTTTCGAACCTCAAGCATTTTGGGGTCACCACATTTCAGGCGGAAGACGAAATTGCCGCAATCGCCTCGGCGATCGGTGCGTCCTACGCGGGGCAACTGGGTGTCACGTCGTCATCCGGACCCGGCATTGCCCTGAAAGGTGAAGCCATGGGGCTTGCAGCGATGACGGAGCTGCCGCTGGTCATCGTCAATTCCCAGCGCGGTGGTCCTTCGACCGGCTTGCCTACGAAAACCGAACAGTCAGACCTGTATCAGGCAGTCTATGGCCGAAACGGTGACACGCCGATGCCTGTCATCGCGGCCCGGTCGCCAGCAGATGTGTTCGAATGCGCGATAGAGGCTGTCCGCATTGCGACACAGTTCATGACCCCCGTGATCCTGTTGACCGACGGCTATATCGCCAATGCGGCCGAACCTTGGAAAGTTCCGGACATGGCGGATTTCGAGCCATTTCCTGTGTCCTTCCTTGCTTCTGTGCCTGAGGGCGGGTTCAAGCCCTATGGTCGCGATGCAAAGCTGGCGCGGCCTTGGGTGAAGCCCGGAACACCTGGATTGCTCCACCGGATTGGTGGCATCGAGAAGGAAATCGATACCGGCCACATCAACTATTCTCCGGCCAACCATCAGGCAATGACCGACATCCGCAAGAACAAGGTCGATGGTGTTGCCGCGCACATCCCGGAACAGGACGTCTGCCTTGGGGACGATAGCGGGCCACTCGCCGTTGTGGGTTGGGGGTCGACATTCGGTCCGATCCACCAGGCCGTCCGACGCGCGCGAGCAAAGGGGTTGGAAGTTGCGCATATTCACGTTCGCCATATTTGGCCGATGCCGGCCAACCTTGGCGCTCTGTTGAGGCGGTATGACAAGATTCTGGTTCCCGAAATGAACACAGGGCAGTTCAAGACCGTGCTGCGCGATCAATTTCTTGTGGATGCCAAGCCACTCAACAAGGTGAGTGGACAACCATTCCGGATTGCCGAAATCGAAGCTGCAATCGAGGGAGAACTCGCATGAACGACATGACCCCCGTCAAGACGAGCACGCCCAAAGACTGGGAAACGGATCAGGAAGTTCGCTGGTGCCCCGGTTGCGGAGACTATGCCATCCTCAAGGCCGTGCAAAGGACCATGCCCGAAATTGGCGCAACGCCTGAAAACACGGTCTTTGTCAGCGGCATTGGCTGCTCATCGCGCTTCCCATATTATATGGAAACCTACGGGTTTCACACAATCCACGGTCGCGCGCCTGCTGTTGCCACCGGTGTGAAGCTTGCCAATCCAGAGCTTGATGTCTGGATCATTACGGGTGATGGCGATGCCCTGTCCATCGGCGGCAATCATACGATGCACCTTTTGCGGCGCAATCTTGATTGCCAGATCCTGCTTTTCAACAACGAGATCTATGGACTGACGAAAGGGCAATATTCGCCC
>CAYSCC010000242.1:0-3586 GCA_964429375.1 uncultured Chakrabartia sp. | reverse complement strand
TGAAGGTCAATGCATACAGCGCAGGTGATACTGCAACCGGGCTTGATGCCTTCAACGGCGGCTCTCTCGTCACACCAACCGGTGATCCCAGCTTTTTCAGCGGGTTCTTCGAAGTCGGCTATTTCCTGACGGGCGAAACACGCGGTTACAAGAACGGTACCTGGGACCGCACCAAGGTCCTCAACCCGTTCAACAAGGGTGGATCAGGCGCGTTCCAGATCATCGGGCGTGTCGACTATCTCGACCTTGACACGAACAAGCTCAAGAACGGCCTGACCAACAATTTTGCAACCGGCGCCACGTCGCTGGCAGCATTGAACACCCGCCTTGGTCGTGGCGGCAAGCAGACCGGCTATCTTGCCGGCCTGACCTGGATCCCGACCGATTATGTGCGGTTCCTGTTCAATTACATCCATACCGAGGTTCAGGGCGGGCCGCTTGCTGCCACAATCAAGCCGCTCTCAACCGCGCCGGTCGACAAGCGCAAGTTCAGCACCGATGCGTTTGCGATCCGCGCGTCGATTGACTTTTAAGGCAGGAGCTTCGGCAACCTCCCTTCCCTTGCCGTGCTTCGATTGGGCCGCTTCTTCGCCTCCGGGCAAAGGAGCGGCCCTTTCCTTTGCTAGGGCCGAGGACGCAGGAGGATATCGAGGCTTGTGTCTGCCTGTACGGTTTTCACAAGCCGGGGATATCTGAGCCCGCCGTTCCAATTGACGGGAATTTCACGAACCCGGTTGCCACTGCGGACAATGAGCCGGATTGGCTCAAGGCGTCCTTTGGCGGCAGCAATTGCCTCAAGCATCACCAGTTCCGAATAGACGCGCCCATTGACGGCAAGAATTTCGGCCGCAGACGTCAACCCTGCGGAGAAAGCAGGCCCGTCCCAGACAACCGTATTGACCTTTCCGCCCTTCCCGATCGTCAGGCCAATCGAAAAGCTGAGGTCCATTTCGCCGGCGCGCCGTTCCTTGTCTCGAAAGAAAGGAGTTGGTTCCTCTGCATAAACGAGTCGATAGCCACCTTGTTCAATCCCCTGAAGAGGGGCGCCTGCGGTCCGCTCGGTCGTCCGGCGCGTGAGCAGGCCAGCCCAGTCGAACGGAGCCAGGGTGTTCAGCGTCTTGGTGACATCGTCAATCGTGAAACTTCTGGGCCCGATATCCCCATCTCGGCCGCCGAAGAAGGCACGGGCAAAATCGTCCATGCCCTTTGCGCCGCGAGACTGCGCGCGAAGGAGCGCATCGACTTCGAGCCAGATGAGCAGGCCGTCATTGTAATAGTCTTCGCTACGTTGGTAGCTGATCCATCCCTTGGGCCTTCGGGCCGTAATAATGGGATCCTTTGTCGTATCTGCGAGATTGCGCCAAATGCGCCCTGAGCGGACTTCCTGGCCTGCGGCAATCGATGCCAGCGCGTCGAGTGTTTCGGCCTTGCTGAAGAGCCCTGATCGGGCGCCCAGGACATAACCCCAGAACTGGTCCTGCCCTTCATAGACCCACAGCAGGTCATCGTTGAGTGGCGCGGAAAAGTCGGCAACGATCTGACCCGCTGGCCGACGGTATTTGCCAACCCAGCTATGGCTGAATTCATGCGCCAGCAGATTGCGACGTCCGGGACCACTGTTCCATTCCGTGAAATATTCAGGGCCGACGACATTCTCCGAAGAGCGATGATGCTCCAGCCCGATCGTGCCAATCCGATCAGTCAGTGCGAGCAGAAAATCATAATGGTCAAATGGGCGCGACCCAAAAAGCTTGATGCCCTGTTCGACCAGCCTGCGATGCACCTCGATCTGGGCAGGCGTGGCTGCCAGATACTTTGCCTCATCAGCCACGATATTGAGGGTGACATCATGGCCGAGAGGTTCGGAGCGGAAATGGCGGCCCGCAAATACCGGGGAATCCACCAGCGTTTCATAGTCGACGGTTGCAAAGGTCAACCGTTCCCCGGAGCCTGAAGCAGAACGGAGCGCGCTCGCTGCGCGCCACCCTTCAGGGAGCGTCAGGGAAGCAACGACGGGGATCTGTCGCGTTGCCCATCCAGCTGGATACAGGGACACCGACTGCCACTGGAGGTTGATGATTTCAGGGGACACGACAATGCGCCCCTGATCTTCCTCAGTTGCCGAGAGGAACTGGAAAGTCAGATCGAGCTGCCGTGCGCCTGCTGGCACGTTCACATGAAAAGCATAGACATCGACCGGATCGCGCGTCCATTGCAGCAACTGGCCATCTGCGTTGATCGTCAGCCCGGCAAGTTTTTCGATTTGACCGCGCGGTGCGTGATTGCCTGGCAGCCACTTCGGGAAAAGGAGAGTCAGTGGGCCCGCAGACGAGACAGGAATCGTCTGGGTTACGCGAAATATGCCCTGTTCCGTGTCCGTCGCATCGACATTGAGGGTCATTGTGCCAGGAAAAGGCAGTTCGCGTGTCTGGCCATGGGCCAAGGCAGGCAAGGAAGCCGCAAACAACAGGCCGGCTAGATAAGAACGCATCAGGCTCCCCGAGAATGTCGCGTCAATAAAGTCGAGTGCGCGGCAATTGTAAATCAGGAGATCGACCAACGGCAGAAATCGCCGTCACGAACGACCAGCCCTTTTGAGCCAACAGGTTCAACCTGACCCGAGGTCAGGAAGGCGATCATGGCGCTGTCTTCGGCCGGAACACGGGCAATCGCCCGGCGACCGTCCGCAATGCGCGCGAGAACAACGCCAAATTTGGGTTGCGCCTCGCGATCATAGATGACGGTGTAGGTTTCGATTTCTGCAGGCCCCTCATAGCCGTCTACCAACTCGGGAACGGATCCCCTTCTGGCATTGGCCTCGGCCTGACAATCATAGTCCTGAGGAAATGTTCCCGAAGGCAATGGCCGGGTCGTGAGCAGGATTGCATGATTGTGCGTGGCAAAACCACCGTTCGCAAACAGCAGCCCGTCGCCCGGCTCGACACGCATCTTTTCAACCATCGAAGCTGCCGCGTGCGCCATATAGTTGCCAATGGGGCCGCCTCCGAACGTCAGGCCGCCAAACTCCGTCGCGACCCGGTCTGCAGGAAGGCCAAGGATGCGTCGCGCCATTTTCGGAACGCAGGGGAAGCAGGAATAGAGTTCAAGATGATCCAGCTTTTGCGGATCGAGTCCGTTACGGGCGATCACCTGCTCCAGGGTCACTGCCATACTGGGAGACGTGTCCCATCGCGCACGTTCCAGCACATTGTCTGACTCATGGGCAGCCGCCCCCTTGCCGACATAGATGATCCTGTTTTCCGCAACCCCGGCAGCCCGCGCGACCGCGAGGCTGGTCACAAGCAGAGCTGCCCCCTGATTTACGGAAGAATTGGCCACCATCAGTTTGGTATAAGGGAATGCAATCGGACGATTGTTCGCATTGGCCGTGATGACTTCGTCCGCAGTGATGGGCTTGCGGATCCATGCAGCCGGATTGCCAGCCGCGACCTGCGAAAAGAGCGACCAGATGATCCCTGTTTCCGCTTGCCCTTCGGCCAGCGACTGGCCCCATGCCTTGCGACCTGCATTTTCATAGAGCGGATAGATGTCTGTGGGTGTCCGCAGGCCGTATTTGACGTGGATC